>JADFQA010000008.1 GCA_022562055.1 Acidobacteriota bacterium
GGCGTGTTTGACCGATGAAGCTGTAACCGTCCTGCCGCACGACACCAAGATGTTCCGACCCCGAAGAACTGGGGCTACGCCATAGCCTCCGCTGAACCGGGTCGATTCACGTCAATTCTTGGCATCGTCACTGGCGCCAATGGCTCAGGTCACGGTCTAGGATTCCGTCCAGCTTGCTGATTTCTTGACTGAACTCTTCTATCAACTGTCGGCGAAGGTTCCGGTCCATCTCGCCACGTGGCGCGTAGTAGCGATTCCAGTCCTTGATCGAGCGAAACGCAGCGTTGATCGTGTTCTTGGCAGGCTGAGGTAATCGGCGCAATCCGAATCTCAAACGTGGAACGAGTACGCGTTTTGTGAAAGCAGTGGAGGTGGCTATCGCCCTGGACTTGTTGAACTTGTTTGGATTCACTGGGTTCATCTCGGGGTGGTCTCCGAGATCGATACCCAGGAATGCATGAAGGTCATCCCACACTGCGCCCGGATTGTCTTGGAGTCTCGGCGCTACGAGCGAATGGTCACGGGCACCTGTACTCGAGCGACTTCCCCTACTTCAGGCTGAAGAATCCTGAGGCATACGTCGGGATACTGGTCGACGATGATCTGCGGGAGCGCTGGACGTTGGACATACGAGGAGATCGAAAGTCGTTGCCGCGATTCGCCGAGATGGTCGACAACGTGGAGCTATTCCACTACGACTCAGACAAGACCTATCGCGGAAGGAAGTTCGCTCTCGATACCCTGTCCAGCTCTCTCACCGATGACAGCGTGATCATGTTTGACGACATCGGCGACAACGATCACTTCAGAGTCATGGTGGAAGCGGAATCTCTTCACTTCCATGTATTCGCAGTCAGAGGGAAATACGTGGGGCTGGTTGGTCGCTTCTGTAGGCCGTTCCACTGAACCGCTGAGCGACAGACGTATGGCCCGCGATCGCGCCACGGCCTCACTAGCTCCTACGTAGGTCGACAGCGATGAAGTTGCGTGTCGGAACAAACCGAAGTAGCAGCCGCCGACCCATGCGCCAGCGGAACGACGCCTACACGCTGTCTTCGACGGGGTGCGACATGAGTACTGCCGTGGCGGCCGGATCGTTGCTGCTGGCAAGGGCTGGCGGGTTCTTCAAACTTCAGCTGGACTGATCGGCTGTCTCGGCTGCCGAGGTGTCTGTGACAATCGACTCCAGATGGGTGCGTGCACTCACCTCGCGGACGATCGCCAGCCCGGGAGCGTTCACGGATGTGATTTCATGCTGTTCAAACCACCACGTGTCACGTGATCTAGCGTTGTATGATGCGGCCGTGCCGCGTGAGGAGGCCCGGGGCGTGAGGAATACACTGCGCAAGTATGTTGCCAAGATGACGCGACCGTTTCGTACTCGGATAAAGGATGTCCTGGATGGGCGATACCTCCGCCGAGAGGAATCTCAACGCTTCGTGTCCCGAGCGGTTGTGGAACAGCTCATTGCGGACGTCGACGAACTTGCCGAGAATATTCGAGGACTCGCAGCGGATCAACCACAGACGGGATCAAGAGACACGCTGATTGGCCCCGAGAACCCCGAACGCCTCAGTAACCCGTTCGTCTTACGCAGAGATCCGATGTCAACGAGCCGGTCGGACGACGCTTCTTCGATCGATCAGCCGCTATCACCTTCGACTGACACGATGATCGAGCGGGAGTGGTTGACCGTGTACCTCGGGGACATCCTCTACGACCTTGTCGGACACAAGGACGAATTGGTTTGTCGGACGATTCGACGGTGGGGAGGATGGGAGCCAGTCGTATCCCGCTGTCTCGTTGATATCCTTCGCGCGGCGACGCCCGGCGATGGCGTCGTTGTAGACGTTGGAGCGCACGTTGGCTACTACTCGTTGCTGGCGGCATCCCTGGGGTATGAAACGCACGCGGTTGAGCCACTGTTCGGCGATGACATTTTGGCTGCAGCGCATCGAAACGGCTTCGACGATCTCGTGCACCTGCATAGGGTTGCGGTGGGCGCCAGCAGAGGTGTTGCAGGTATGTACATGTTTCGCAAGACAGGCTTGAGCTATTTATCCACGTCCGAACGCGGGAAGCCGATCGCAGCTTGGCACGCTGAAGAGACCGAAGACAAGGTGCGATTCGTCGATGGCATCCCCGTCCAGACGCTCGATGAATTGACTGCACCCTTGAGAGAGATCATATTTCTCAAGATCGACGTGGAAGGTCACGAACCAGCGGTGGTCAACGGATTCCAGAACGGACTCGACCGGCGTGTGGCTCAATGGATCCAGCTAGAGGTGACGCCCAAGTGGCTCGGAGCCAAGACCGCAGGGGAGCTGATTGATCGCATATGCACTCATGGTTACGACGTGTTTGATCTCGGGCTTAAGCACAGTGGCCCTTTCCCTGACGTCGAGATGATCGACAGTCACGAGTTACTCAATTCTGCGGATGTTCGCCGGTTGCTGCAGCATTCAGTTCAGAGGGATTTCCTATTCAAGAGACAGGACTAGGCGCGCTCTCTGATCAAATACGATGTTGCCATCCGTGAGTTTCTGCGCAGTATCCGAGTTTCTACCATGTGCCAACTCCTACAGTGATGGGCAGGTGAGCATTAGGCATGTTTCACCGACGAAGCTACAACCGTCCTGTCGCCCGAAACCCAAACGCCCCGATCCCGAAGAACGGGTTCGCCCTGAAGAAATTACAGAACGGTTCAAGAAGGGCGAGCAAGTTCGCGGCCGCTAGATTCTTGCCGCAGCAATCGACCACGGGTGGGTTTATGCTGTCGAGTCAATGGTAATCATCAGCCCGGGTGGACCCGTCGCACGATCCCGACCACGCGGTCGATGTCTGGCTCGGTCATGAGTGTGCCGCTCGGTAGGCACAGCCCGGTGGCGAACAGTTGCTCAGACACCGCACCTCCGAACATGCGTGCACCGGCAAACAGCGGCTGAAGATGCATCGGCTTCCACACGGGGCGCGCCTCGATGTTGTCTGCTTCGAGAGCTTCGATGATGTCGAGGTTCGTTGCTCCGAAGCGATCCGGATCGACCGTCAGCGTGGTCAACCACCTGCTCGATTCCCCGTAGCTCGCCTCCGGCATGAAATCGAGGCCATCGAGATCACCGAGCCGTTCCACGTAGGTGTCGAACAGCCTCCGACGCGCCTCGACGCGTTCGCCCAGGGTCGCCAATTGGGCTCTCCCGAGTGCCGCCAGAATGTTCGACATCCGGTAGTTGTATCCGACCTCGCGATGTTCGTAGTGGGTCACGGGCTCTCGTGCCTGGGTCGCGAGGTGCCGACATCTCTCGACGAGGTCTGCGTCGTCTGACACGAGCGCACCGCCACCTGAGGTCGTGATGATCTTGTTTCCGTTGAACGACAAGATGCCGGCCCGGCCAAAGGACCCTGCCGGTCGACCGGCATAGGTGGCTCCGAGCGCTTCGGCGGCATCCTCGATCACCAGCACACCGAAGTCGGCACAGACCTCTTCGATGCGTGCGTAGTCGGCGCACTGCCCGAGGAGATCAACTGCGATCACTGCTCCAACGCGGCGACCCTCCTTACGGGCGACCGCCAATGCCTCATGAAGCCTGTCAGGATCGAGATTCCATGATCCGACTTCGGAGTCGGCGAACCAGGTTTCGCCTCCAACATACGCAACGGGGTTCACCGACCCGACGAACGTGAAAGACGGAGCAACGACCACGTCTCCGGTCGACACGCCGAGGGCAGTGAGAGCAAGGTGGATTGCGGCTGTTCCCGACGACGTAGCAAGCGCATGGCCGACACCCGTCTGGGTTGCGAGGTCGTCCTCGAAAGCGTCAACCTCGGGGCCGACAGGAGCAATCCAATTGCTTCGCAGCGCCGCGATGATCGACGACTCCTCCCCCCCGAGTACCGAGGGTGGTGACAGATAGATCCGGTTCCTCACATCGAGAGACTACACATCGCCAACGAAGTCGATGGTGTGGAACCGAAGCCCCCTCTGAGCCTCGTACCTCGGCCCATCTCCCCCGGCTCCGCCAGGGGAGAGGATGCAGCTCTTCGGATTTAAGCGGGGTGTGGCGAAGAGTTCGGAGGCGAGTGGGAGAAGCCTCAGAATGTATTCCGAAGTACGTAGTACGACTTCTGCAAGTGTGAGATGGCTGGTGTGGCATCGGCGTTGTGCCTATCTATCTGCTTATCTGTCATCCGCGGTCCTCCTTGTTGTTTTAGCGGACAACCCGAGTCTGCCACCCGGCCGACTCGGGAAGGAGGACCGCCACCTCAAAATCTACGAACTCTGGGACAACCTCGGGCATTCGGTCACGGTGACTCAAGAGGACGAAAAGATAACGACAACTCCTGCAAGGTTTCGTGTGTCGGTGGCTGCGGGGTACGTTTCCACCCTGCAGCTGATCAGCGCCGAGGAACATGAAAGTGGGATGCGCAAGTTCGAGAAAGTGTACGGACACGTCGATACGCTGGAGTACATCCTGGCGCTTGATCGAATTAGTTGGACGAACCGTGCAGCCGTGACCGCAGGCTACGATACCCAACATGAAACGTGACGTGGAGGTAGCTTCTGATGGCTGTTGAGGGAACTGTTCAGAGCATTGAAGTGTCGGCGCCTCCCAAGAAAGTGTTCGAAGTCGCAATCGACTATGCCTCGTACCCGGACTGGGTATCTGGCGTGAAATCGGTGGACATTCTCGAAGAACTTGAAAACGGGTTCGGGTATCGAGTCGAGTTTGTTGCTGAAGCGATGATCAAGGAGATTTCGTACGTGCTCGTCTACAAGTACGAGTCAGACACAAAGTTCACCTGGCATGCAGAGCCTGGCGCGGACATCCGGCTCCTGGAAGGAAGTTACGAGTTCACGGAGATCGAAGGAGGATCGACCGAAGTTCTCTACGCACTGCGCGTAGATCCTGCGTTCGTCGTTCCCGGATTCTTACGCCGTCAAGCCGAAAAGCAGATCGTGTCGAGCGCGCTTCGTGGGTTGAAGCGGCGCGCCGAGTCGCTATGACCCAGTCGACCGAAACGAGGCTCGAATGGTTTCTGTAGGAATCGACATCGGTGGCACCAAACTTCTAGGTGTTTTACTCGATGGCTCTAAGGTCGTCGAGAAGCTGACGCTTGCAACACCTTCCGATTCAGACGCGCTCGCCCAGACGGTTAGCGACGTCGTCTCCAAGTTTGGTGGCGCAGACTCGGTCGGTATTGGCATCGCCGGACTGGTCCTGTTCCCTCAAGGGGTTTTTGCGTGGGGACCCCACGTTGCCGGCACACGGCTTCCGTTGCGCGATCAGATCGAAGAGATACTTGGCCTGCCTGCCGTGGTGGACTCAGATGCAAACACCGCGGCGTACGGCGAGCTCAAGGTCGGCAACGGGAGAGGATATGCAAACATGCTGCTCGTCACCCTGGGGACAGGGATCGGTGGGGCGATCGTTATCGACGGCAAGGTCTATCGCGGCGATTCGTTTGCGGGGGAGTGGGGACACATGCTGTACGAACCGGACGGGCGTCAGTGCGCCTGCGGTAAACGGGGCTGCTGGGAGACCGTGGCGTCGGGTCCGGCGCTGGTGTTCATCGCCAAGACATTTGTAGAAGCGAATCCTGCAGGCTCGCTTGCTCATCTGCTGTCGGGCAGCGAGATTACCGGTGAAGCTGTGGTGCAAGCGGCTGATGCCGGCGATGAGGTCGCCAGGGGTTTGGTAACCCAAGTCGGTTTGGGATTCGGGCTCGGCTTGTGCAACCTCATCGCGATATTCGATCCGCAAATCATCGTCGTCGGTGGCGGCCTTGGCTCGATCGGGGAGTCGATACTCGGCCCCGCTCGCCGGGTGGCGGCCGACAGGCTCCACGGTGCTGCACACCGCATGCTCCCGCCTATTCTGGTCGCAGGTCTCGGCCAAGAGGCCGGGGCGATCGGAGCCGGACTCATGGCTGCGGCCGCGGCGAAGGATGGGATTGAGTCGATATGAGTTTGGTTCACAACGCTGACGGGGTTTCGGAGCCTGTCGTCCCGAGGCGGTCCGCAAGAGAAGTAGCCGGCGAGGCCTTGCGGGTAGCGCCAAACCTCGTCAAGCTGATCGGACGCTGCATGCGCGACTCAAGAGTCCCGCTACGGGCAAAGTTTCTGGCCGCGGCGTCCATCGGATATTTCTTTGCCCCGATCGATCTTATCCCCGATTTCATTCCAGTCCTCGGACAGCTCGACGACCTGCTTGTTTTGTTCCTCGGCGTCCATCAGCTCATGGCAGCGACTTCCCCCGCGGTCATCGACGAGCTCTGGGACGGTGAAGAAGACGCTCTCGAGTTGGTGACAGGATTCCTCCAGTGGATGGCCGAACTTGTCCCAGGTTCAGTGCAACGCCTGATCGGCTTGAGTGCTGATTCGGTCCCCCTGCCTCGCGGCTAACTTGCTGACTATGGAATTCCGCCGGATAAACGACCTTCCGCCGTACGTATTTGCGCAGGTGAACCAGCTCAAGGCACAGGCACGCCGGGCGGGGGAGGATGTGGTGGACCTTGCGTTTGGCAATCCTGACATTCCGTCATCTGTCCCGGTGGTCGAGAAGCTCGTTGAAGCTGCTCGAAACGAGAAAAACCATCGTTACAGTGCAAGCCGGGGAATTCCCAACCTCCGCAAGGCCTTAGCTGACCGGTACGCTCGCAGGTTCGGTGTAGATCTTGACCCTGAAACCGAGGTGATCACGACCATCGGCGCTAAGGAGGGCTTGTCACACCTGATGTGGGCGCTGGTCCAGCCTGGTGACATAGCGCTCGTCCCCGAGCCGTCGTATCCGATCCACATGTACGCTCCGGCGTTGGCCGGCGCCGAAGTACGTCGGGTCCCAATATCGCAAGGCGGTGACTTCCTCGCTGGTGTACAACGGGCGTTCGCAGACACTTGGCCCCGCCCTCGTGTGATCGTGATCTCGTTTCCGCACAATCCGACAACCACCACCGTCGATCTCGCGTTCTTTGAGCGGTTGGTGGTCTTCGCCAAGGACAACAATGTGATGTTGGTCCACGACTTTGCGTATGCCGACATTGCCTTTGACGGCTACACACCTCCGAGTCTGCTTGAGGTTCCAGGCGCCAAGGACGTCGGCGTCGAGCTGTATACGCTCACAAAGGGGCACTCGATGGCGGGGTGGCGGGTTGGATTCGTAGCCGGCAACCACGAGATGGTTGCTGCGTTGGCGAAGCTGAAGTCCTATCTCGACTACGGCACGTTCCAACCGATCCAGATAGCTTCGATCATTGCGCTCAATGAGGGCGACGAGTACGTTGCACACGTCAACGGAATCTACGACAAGCGGATGAACATTCTTATCGACGGCCTCAACAGATTCGGATGGGACATCAAGAAACCCCAGGCGACAATGTTTGTTTGGGCAAAGATCCCTGAAAGGTTTGCCGCTGCCGGCTCGATGGAGTTCGCCATTAAGTTGCTGCGCGAAGCAAAGGTTGCCGTGTCGCCGGGTATCGGTTTCGGCGTGGGCGGTGAGGGTTTCGTGCGTTTCGCTCTGGTCGAAAACGCTCATCGTATCCAGCAGGCGGTGCGGGGGATCCGCCGTGTGTTCGAGGCCGCAGGAGTAGGAGGCCGAGATGGCGTTTAGCAATGGAACGGCCGACTTTCGCAGCGACACGGTCACCCGACCAACTGAAACGATGCGAGCCGCGATGGCGTCCGCCGATGTCGGTGACGATGTGTACGCAGAGGATCCGACCGTAAACGCTCTTGAGGAACGCGTCGCCGAACTGCTCGGCGTTGAAGCGGCGCTGTACGTCACATCGGGGACCATGGGCAATCAGATCGCTATCAACCTCCATACCTCTCCGGGCGATGAGGTGATCTGCTCCGAGACCGCCCACGTTCGTAACTACGAAAACGGCGCCGCGTCGGCCAATTCGGGTGTAGCTTTTCGCACGATTGCGGGTACGGATGGCGAAATGTCGGTCGACGCAATCAACCAACTGCACTTGGAGTCTGGATACCACCTCCCCGCTATATCGTTGCTTTCGTGGGAAAACACGCACAACTATTCGGGCGGGACGATCGTCCCGCTTGATGTGTTAGTGGCGGGCTCCCAAGCAGCGCACGCGCTCGGGTTGCGGGTCCATCTCGATGGAGCTCGGATCTGGAATGCTGTGGTCGCATCGAGGGTGGGCCTGCATCAGTGGACCGCGGCTGTGGACTCGGTGCAAGTATGTTTTTCCAAAGGTCTTGGTGCGCCGATCGGTTCAGCGATTTGCGGCCCGCGGGACTTTATCGACGCCGCACGTCTGGTACGCCAACGTTTTGGCGGGGCGATGCGGCAGGTGGGAGTGATCGCGGCTGCAGTCGACGTAGCCCTCAGTGATATCGACCGGCTCGCCGACGATCACGCACTTGCGGTTGCGCTCGCGGGTGGTCTTGCCGACCGATTCCCGCTGAGCGTCGACGCGAATCCGCAAACAAACATGGTGCTACTCCACGCGGACGGATGTCCGGTCGACCTCCCGACGATCCAGACAGCGCTCGCGGATGCCGGCATTCTCGTCGGTTTCATGTCTCCCACAATGCTCCGGTTCTGCACCCACCGAGATGTTTCTTCGTCCGATGTGCAGCGTACGTTCGCCGTCCTCGATCGGCTCTTAGCCGATGTGAGAACACGACCGTAACGCCCGGTCGACAATCGGAGTCGTATCCAGATATGAGCTACGCAGTGCTATTTCCAGGGCAGGGCAGCCAGAGTGTTGGCATGGGCGCTGACGTGTTTGCGCAACGTCCCGACCTTCTCGGCGGAGCCGCGGAAGCGACGCTCGGTTGGTCGCTCGAACGCCTTGTCGCCGAGGGGCCCGAAGATGATCTCACTCAAACCGACAAGGCGCAGCCCGCTCTTTACGGGGTTGCGTACGCGTTGTGGAGCGAGTTCTCCGAGGCCGTGAGCGCTGCGCCGAGCGCTGCCGCAGGCCACTCTCTTGGCGAGTACACGGCCCTCGCGGCGGCGGGCGCCCTCGATTTCCAGGCTGGGCTGGGTCTTGTTGCGGCCCGGGGTCGAGCAATGCAGGTATGCGCCGAAGCCGCCGACTCTGCAATGGCCGCGCTGCTTGGAGCCGATGTCGAAACCGCTGAGGCCTTTACGGAGCTTCGACGCCGCGAAGGCGGGCATCTGTGGGTCGCAAACATCAACGCACCGGGGCAAATCGTCGTTGCCGGCGGGGCGGAGGACATAATCTGGGCCGTTGCGAACGGTCGCGACCACGGTGTTCGTCGTGTGATCCCGTTGAAGGTTGCTGGTGCATTCCACTCGCCATACATGGCCGCCGCCGCAGAAGCTCTCAGCGGTGCACTTGAGGAAATACGGTTCGGCGAACCGGCGTTTCCTGTATATGCCAACGTCACCGCCGAACCGGTCATCGACATCGCCGCGAACCTGGCCCTCCAGTTGGTGAGCCAAGTGCGATTCGCCGACAGCCTCGTCGCGATGGCCGGTATCGGAATCACGACGTTTGTCCACATCGGGCCCGGTAATGTGACCGCGACCATGGCGAAACGTACAGTCAAGGACGCGGTGGTCTTGTCGGTTTCCTCGCGTGCCGACATCGACGACGTTGTCGAGAAACTCGCCGTACAATGAACCTACAGCCCGAAAACCGGAGGGTCCGCGTGAAAGCGACCATAACCGGCTGGGGCAGCTATCTGCCACCAGCCGTTCTCACAAATGACGACCTCGCAACTGTCATTGACACCAGCGACGAATGGATTCAATCCCGGAGCGGGATCAGAGAACGCCGCATGTCGCACATCGACACATCCGAGATGTCTGTCCACGCCGCCCGCTCCGCCCTTGCGTCGAGCGGAGTCGATCCTCAAGACATCGACCTTATCGTCCTCTGCACCTGTTCTCCCGACCGGTTGATGCCCTCCACCGCCGCGTACGTTCAGAAGAGTATCGGCGCCGTCAATGCTGGTGCGTTTGATCTGAACGCGGCCTGCACAGGGTTTGTATACGGCCTTTCGATGGTCACCGGCATGATCGAGTCTGGCCACACGAAAACTGCACTCGTCATCGGTGCTGAGAAGCTGTCCACCTACATCAGTCTGAAAGACCGATCGACGGCGGTCCTGTTTGGAGACGGCGCCGGCGCAGTCATCGTTCAGGCGACCGAGGATGTTGGCGGGGTGGAGGCCATCGTGCTCGGCAACGACGGAACGCTGACCGAGGCGCTCACGATCCCTGGATCGGGATCGCAGGAGAACCCGCGTGAAGATGGCATTGTTGCTGTGACGATGGATGGGCCTGAGATCTACCGAGGTGCTATCAAGAAGATGGCCGAGTCTGTTGAGGCCGTCGTCGCCAAAGCTGGATGGGAGCTAGACGACGTCGCGCTCATAGTGCCTCACCAGGCGAACATCCGAATCATCGATGCCGTTGCGCGGCGTCTCAAGATCGATCCCGACAAGGCCTTCGTCAACATCATGGACTACGGAAACACCAGCGCCGCGACCGTACCGATCGCCATCGCCGACGCTGTGGACTCTGGCCGGATCAAGACCGGCGACAAGGTCGTGTTTGTCGCGTTCGGTGCAGGCGTTAGTTGGGGCGCCGTTGCACTTGAGTGGGGTGGACTGACCGAACCGAAGGGGACGTATGAGGCTGACGTTGAGCCTCCGACGATGACTGGACTCGAACTGCTCCAGGCTCACCAAGGATGAGCGACCGAGTGGCGCTGGTAACCGGGGCCTCGCGCGGCATTGGGCGCGCGATTGCGCTGCATCTCGCGTCTTCCGGTCATGCCGTATGCGTGAACTATGCACACAGTGCCGACGCCGCAGACGCCGTTGTCGGCGAGATCGAATCCACCGGCGGTCACGCAATCGCTATGCAAGCAGACGTCGGGAACGTTGATCAGGTCGACACCATGATGGCGGCGGTAGCTGACCAGCTTGGGCCGATCAACGTTCTCATCAACAACGCCGGCATCACGCGAGACGGTCTCATGCTTCGGATGTCCGTCGATGACTTCGATGACGTCATCGAGACGAACCTACGATCAGTCTTTCTGTGTTCAAAGGCCGTGCTCCGCGCGATGATCCGCGCGAGGTGGGGGAGGATCGTTTCGATTGGTTCGGTGTCGGGCGTGCACGGCAATGCCGGCCAAGCAAACTACTCGGCGGCGAAGGCTGGGCTTATGGGTGTTAGCCAATCACTGGCAAAGGAAGTCGGCTCTCGCGGGATCACGGTCAACGTCGTCGCCCCAGGTTTCATCGCGACCGATATGACCGCAGACCTCGGCGACGATGCTCTCAAGAGCACCGCAAAACAGATCAGTGTCGGCCGTCTGGGACGGCCAGAAGAAGTGGCATCGGCGGTGGGCTATCTTGTCTCCGACGATGCCGGGTATATCACCGGCCATACCCTCGTCGTCGACGGCGGTATGGCGCTCTAGGAACTAGGAGACCTATAACCATGGATCGATCAGAAATCGAGGCAAAGCTCGCGGACATTCTTGTTGACGAACTCGGCATCGACCGCGACGCCGTTGTGATGGATGCAAAGTTTGAAGAAGATCTTGAAGTCGACTCGCTGGGTGTTGTTGAACTGCTGATGGCGCTTGAAGATAACTTTGATGTCAAGATCCCCGACGACGAGGCACAAGCCCTTATGACTGTTGGTGACGCTGCCGACATCGTCGAAAAGAAATTGAACGGCTGACACGAATTATGTCTGGACGACGACGTGTAGTCGTAACCGGTCTCGGGACGATAAATCCCCTCGGAAAGACGATCGATGAGTTCTGGTCGAACGCACTCGGAGGCGTGTCGGGCATTGGGCGAATCACTCTTTTCGATCCGTCGGAAATGGCGTCACAAATTGCCGGGGAGGTCAGTGGATTTGATCCGGATGACTACATGCCCCGTCGCGAATCCCGACGTCTTGATCGCTCAAGCCAATTCTTTCAGATCGCTGCGGGGGAAGCGCTAGCTGACGCGGGCATCGAATTCGCCGAAGATGATCCAGACGCGTTGCGTGCAGGGGTGGTCGTCGGATCCGGGATTGGGGGCGTGTCAACGATGCAAGACGAAATAGACGTGATGCGCGCCCGAGGGCCGCGTCGTGTGTCGCCGCTGGCAATCACCAAGGTCATTTCGAACATGCCCGGCGGGGTCGTCTCGATTGCCTATCACCTCTACGGACCAAATTCGACGACTGTCACCGCCTGTGCCGCGTCGGCAAATGCGATCGGTGACGCTACCGAAATCATTCGGCGGGGCGCTGCCGACCTCATGGTTGCCGGGGGCACCGAGGCGGCGGTGTGCGAATTTGCTGTTGCGGGGTTCTGTGCGTCGCGTGCGATGTCTACTCGCAATGACGATCCTGAAGGCGCCTCGCGACCGTTCGATGCAGACCGTGATGGGTTTGTGATGGGCGAAGGATCCGCAGCTCTTGTGCTTGAGTCGCTCGAGCGTGCGCAGGCGCGCGGTGCGCATATTTACGGCGAGATTCTGGGATACGGCATGTCCGCCGACGCCTACCACATCACCCTGCCCCGCCCTGGCGGCGATGGGGCACGCCGCGCCATGCTCGCCTCGCTTGAGGATGCACAACTCGATCCGAGCGACATCGACTACATCAACGCTCACGGGACGTCGACGTCGGCGAACGATGCAACGGAGACCATTGCAATCAAGAACGCCTTCGGAGATGCTGCGAGAACCGTGGCAATCTCGTCCACGAAGTCGATGACGGGTCACCTCTTGGGCGGAGCGGGTGCAGTCGAGGCGGTTGTCTGCTTGCTGGCAATGCGCGACAGCGCCGTGCCACCAACGATCAACTACCAAACCGCTGATCCAGAATGCGACCTTGACTACGTACCAAACGAGGCTCGTCAGATGGCGGTGAAGTACGCAATGTCAAACTCGTTCGGTTTCGGCGGCCACAACGTCGCCCTTACGCTCGGCGCATTTAGTGCCTGATAGGCGCATCTAGTGCCTGATAGAAAGCGGTCGGGGGTAAGGCTGCGCCCGCTATGAGAGTTCGTCGGTTTCGCAACCGGGTTGCGGTTGCTGGCGGCCCGCAGCGATAGCTTCCTTGTACTCGTCGAACGAACGGACGGTGAGGGCGACGACGAGGCCGACACCAACGATGCCGCCTATGCCGGTGAACACTGCGGCCGTGTTGGCAACAGCGACGCAGGTGCCGGGTCGGCACATGAGTCCGACCACCGTTGAGCCAACGACAGCGCCGACAAACCCGGCAACGAGAACAGGAACCGCAACAGTAGCGCGCATCTTCGTCTGAATCATGACTACGCCCATGCCGCCGAAAAGGGCTGCTCCCACGATCCATGCGACGACGGACCCACCAAACACACCGCCAATGCCTGCCATTGCCAGAAGCGCCGCCACGGCGATCGCGATGTCTGAAAATGTCACGGGGTGATCTCCTTAGATGTGACGTTCGTCGTGTCTCGGCGCCGTCTTGATGGCGGACCAAGAACGGGCCGGACCATGAAAAGGGGCTCCTTGCGCCACGCGATACCGCTCACAAATGCTGCGTAAACCACGGTGGTGCTAGCAATAATACCTGGTGACCGCAAGAGTGAGATCGAGGCGGCGAGGGGGATGCCAATACGCAACACCCAGAGGCCCCAGAGATGAGCCTGTGCGTAAGCCCACAACCCGGCGAGACTCACGGCTGGGAGTACAACGTGTACCCACGCAAGATCGGTGGGGTGCAACAGGCCGGTCACCATGGGAGCGGCCAGGGCTGTCAGCATCATTGTGGTGGGGATGGGTCCCGGTCCGAGCAGCGACGGTCTTTTGCGCATCCAGGAGCGCAGCCACGGTCCGTAACTACCGACAATTGCAAGCCCGGAAAGCAGCAACGCGACAACTGCGAACGGCGCCGAGGTACCGAAGACGACGTACGACACCGCATATGTCGCGCCGAGCGCGATGGTGAGGTGAACTGCCCACTGGGCTCGTGCGAGTAGCAGACCGGCGATCGCCACAACGACGACCAGCGAGGTGCCGGCAACGAAGAGGCCAGGTGCGGCACCGGACCACGGCGCTGAGTCAGTGAGCATTTGTATCGACCACGAGAGGTTCGCAAGTGCGAGCAACGCCACGATGGAAAGGGGGGCGATCATCGGGCCAGTATCGTCGAAAACGTGCGAAGTCGGAACTCTTCACACACCCAGAGCGTGGGTGTCAGTTGCCGCGGGTGTTGATTGTTCCGGGCAACCCGCTCGAGAATGACCCTTCGAGGACCGCACGGAAGCGGATCAGACCCGGTTCCCTCACGCTGATGTCCATTTCGTAGATGTCTCCGGTAGACAGCGGTTCGGAGTCTTCGAACTCGCCGCGTCGGAACACGATCGTGTAGATCCTGTCTTCGGGGTCTTTGTGAACGATTTGTACGATCCAGAACTCCTCCGGGTCTATCTTGAGAATAGAAGGGCTGAGGCGTCCGTCCTCGATTTCTATGACAACGACACCGTCGGGTGGTGCTTCGGTCGTTGTTGTCGTTGACGGGGCACGACGTCTTTCGAGGACAGCCTCCGAAGGGCCGCTGGTGCATGCAACCGCGAGCAACGAAACCACGATCAATGAACTGATCAAGTTGAAACGCGTTTGCACGGTAACCCTGCTCCTTGGCCTCCGAAGGGTGCGCGTGCATTGTAGTGCGCGGCTACCGACGTTGCCGGTTAGTGAAGCCAATATGAGTATCGGGAAAGATTTCCTTCACGTCATCGCGGTTCCGTCTCGGCGGTCCAGCCCGTGGAGTTGGAAACTAGCGATCGCACCTCGCCATGGCCCGGTTTGTTGGTGTGAAAGTTGTCCAGCGTTGCTGATGTGAGTCTGCGGGTCAAGGCTTCCACCGGGTCTTGGTGAGACACAAACACCGTGTCGCCACCCGCCGTTGCGTGGCGCAGAACTGCGAATGCGCAGCGTTCAGCGAGGTCACTAAGAGACTCGTCGGTGAAGTCGAGATTGGCCGGATCGAAGAGGTAGGCATCGACTTCTCCTGGGAACGTGGTTTGTAGAGCTTCCCACGTGTGGCCGGCCCAACGGTCCAGCATCCGCCACTCTGTGAGGTCAGGGTCGACCGTGATCGGTAGGCCGAACCGTTCGGCGAGAGGCGCTGCCGTCTCGATTGCCCTATCGAGTGGAGAGCTCACGATGCGCACGATTGGTCTGGCGCGCAACTTTTCAGCCACCGCATCGGCTTGGCGTTGACCGTCCGGTGACAGGTGGAACCCGGGTAACGCGGCGTACACCATGTCGCGGGGGTTGTAGACATGCCCATGGCGGACTAGGTGTATGCGCATCGGGTGCATCGTACCGTTCTTGTCGCCCTGCGTCGGTAGTCTGGCCGTGTGGATCCATTCGCTGAGCACTTTCTCCATGTCGACATGGACGCCTTCTTTGTGGAGGTTGAGCGGCTCCACGACCCCTCGCTGGTCGGTAAAGCGGTCATTGTTGGGGGACTTGGCAACCGTGGCGTCGTTGCGACCGCAAGCTACGAGGCGCGTGTCAACGGAGTGAGGTCAGCGATGCCGATCGTCGAGGCCCGGCGAAGGATGCCACACGCGACGTTCGTGACACCATCGTTGTCACGTTACGGAGAGGTGTCGAGCCGCGTGTTCGAGATAGTGGAGAGTTTCTCTCCCACAATGGAGAGGGTATCAATCGACGAGGCGTTTGTTGACATCTCCGGACTACGTCGGCATTTCACTAGTCCTATGTCTGTGGCGCAGGAGATGAGGGCAGAGATCCGGTCGGAGGTTGGTATCCCTGCATCTGTCGGTCTGGCGGCACGAAAGTTCATCTCGAAACTTGCGTCTGAGGATGCCAAACCGGACGGTATCTACATCGTCCGGGCGGGGGAGGAACTCGCCTACCTGCACCCGCTCCCCCTACGAAAACTTTGGGGTGTCGGCCAGGCGACATTCGCTGCACTCGAAGCGCTTGGAGCAACCACCGTTGCAGACATTGCGTCAATGGACCGTGACATCCTCACCGCAAGACTCGGGCCGGCCCACGGTACTCATCTGTGGCAGCTTGCCAACGGAATCGATGGTCGCTCCATTCAGCGTGGGCCGGGCGCGAAGTCCGTGAGCGTCGAAAGTACATTCCATGAGGACGTTGTCGGGGCGCCAAATCTCGAGCGCGAGCTTCTGCGTCTGTCAGACCGGCTTGCCGCAAGACTTCGACGAGCTGGCATCCGTGGCCGCACGATCGAAATTAAGGTTCGATACGCTTCTTTTGAAACGGTGTCTCGCTCGATAACGCCACCCAACGCAGTGCGACGCACACACGAGTTGTGGGAGCACGGCAAAGCGCTGCTTGACAAGCTCGATATCGGAAACCAACCAATCCGTTTGCTCGGCATTGGTGTGTCCAACGTCGACGATGCAGACAAGGCAGAGCAACTGACCCTTGATACGCCGATCGTACAGGCTGCTGACGATGCCGCTGAGGCGGTGCGAGAGCGCTTTGGGGATGACAGCATTCTCCCAGCGAGCATTCTGCAAGCGGGCGTCGCGAACCTTGACGAGCGCCGCCGCGAAAATCCGCACAGCTAGTCATCCGCCCCGGAGGTTGTGGCTGCGGTGTTGTATAGTTATGGTGTAGTCGCCGCCGGTAACCGGAGTACCCGATTATGCCGCTGAACGATCATGAGAGAGAAGTTCTCGCCGAGATCGAGCGCCAGTTCTACGAACAGGACCCAGAACTTGCCCACGCAGTAGCCACCAGTACACCGCGCCCTGAGCGACCCTGGCAGGTACGGGTCGCCGCCGTCGGGTTAATTCTCGGACTTGGTGTAATGGTGATCGGCTTTTCGCAAAGCACAGCGGTCGGATTGCTCGGATTTCTCGTCATGGTCGCGAGCGGCGGATTCCTAGCAGAGCGCTTTACAAAACGATTTAGGCAGCTCGATTCGCGCCTTGCGACTCGTGTTGAGAGCGTTAAGCAGCGCATGCGTCGAGAACGCTAGACTACGGCCCCCGCCCTTCGGTGGGAGGATGAAATATCGTCGTGGGGCAGCACAAAAGACGGAATGTCTGGGCCTGGCATGCGACTTGGGAAGAATACCGGGAGGATCACAGGTGGATGGGTTCAGTGCTCAGCAGGCGTCGAAACTAACGGGGTGCACTGCGCACCAGCTGCGCTACTGGGACCGGGTGAAGCTTGTTGTTCCGTCCGTCCAGACGACGGGGGGAAGGCCGGGGAAGCGGCGCCTGTACTCGTTTCGAGACCTTGTCTCCCTCAGGGTCGTGCGGTCGCTTCTTGACAACGGCATGTCGGTGCAGCGGGTGCGCCGTGCCTGGACGTATCTTCGGCGATCGGCCGACATGGACCAGCATCTCTCCGAAGTGAAGCTCGTCGCCGAGGGTGGGGCAATCTACGCAATCGTTGACGACGACCAGATACTCGATGCGCTGCGCCAGGGGCAGCTTGCGTTTTTTGGGGCGATCAACGAGATCACCCTCGACGTTGAAGAGGACGTGACACGGTTCGAGCTAGACCGGGAACGCTTCCTCGACATGTTGCAACGAGTCGAAGACGACGTCATCGCTGAAGGTGAAGCGGCAGCCCGGTAGCTGCTGCGCCTCAGGGTCTGCCAGATCCGCATCAGCGCGAGCGAACCTAGCGTTGCCGGCGGAGACTCGAAAGTCTGTACAGCGCCCGCAGGTGTGTGCGGCGGCCGTGTCTGGTTCGCAGGGCACCCTTCGTTGCGTCGAGCGCACGGCGGGCGGTATCGACATCTTCTCGTTTGAGGGTCGCGATACCGCCATACACGGACTTGGCATAGACGTTTGCGAGTTCCACCATTGCGGGGTCGACATTGGCGGCGGCTTCCGCCGGTGTCGCACCGATCGATGGCGACTCGTTGAGATCATCGAGCCGAGCAACGATTTCGTCCCACGCCGCGGTGATATCGCCGGTGGCGAGCCGCTTCATCCGACCCCGTCGCCGACGCCACTTCAGCAGCGGAACAGCGCCGATCAGGAAGACCACGAGAAGCAGACCGAGTCCAGCGTTGCGTGTCCACGATGGAATCTCAAACCCGTCTGATGTGGTGGATCCACCAGAGCCGACGAACGTGCTCTGTTGCGATGAATCGGTCTGGTCGACAAAGATGTTCGGCCGTGCTGTCGGCGCATTGGCGAGCACCAGTGCTTCGACGTCGAAGTAGTCTGCAATGTCGAAACCGAGAGCGCCTGATACACCTTGCGCTGTTGGGTAGGTCCCACCGCGTGGCGTGGGATCGAAACGGGTCCAGCCGTGAGGCTCGAGCCACACCTCAACCCATGCGTGGGCTTGGGCGTCGGTAACAACGACGGTGTTGGTTGACCCCTTGATCAGCTTGCCGGGGGCGAAACCGAGAACCACTCGGCTCGGAATGCCTAGTGCTCGCGCCATGACCGCCATACCCGTTGCGAATTGTTCGCAGTATCCGGTCTGGAAGTTAGGGCTGTCGGGCGCGGTGAGCCAGTCACCGAGGTTCGTCGCCCCGCCACCGAGCGGAAGTGCTGTCGAGTACGCAAACTTGCGCAATGCCGTCTCGAGGGCGAGTGACTTTTCGAAATCGTTTGTCATGTTTTTCGTCAGATCCCTGGCGTACTCGGCAATGCGTAAATCGGGGTTGTCGCCGAGATCGAGGAACGGCTCCAAATCGGGCGCTGCAGCGCGTTCTGCGGTTACGACGGGTTCTCCGACAACGCGGCCGTCGGCAACGGCCTTTGCAAACACAGGTGAGAACTCACCGTCCGCCTGGGTTGCGAGCGTGGCGTAGTCGATGTTCGGGATCGCTCCCTCGAACTTGTACGTCAGACCACCGTATGTGGTGCGCCCTCCCACGACGAAGATTGCACCGTCAATGGCCCGCGCCCGAAAGTCCCTCCCGATGACGTCTTCGGTCGTAACCGAAGATACCGAGTTCGGGACCGGGATCCACTCGTTGCGGAGCGCACCGATGGTCACTGTTCCCGAGATCGGTGTCGACTCGCCTGCGAACGCAAGCGAGGGACGTTCCAGCCAGTCTGCGTCAAGGACCCGCAGCGCTGCATCGCCGGCGAAAAACGACGTTCCGTTCCATTTCTCCATCGTGGTCAGTCTGAAGTAGACCTGGTCTGCAGGGACACCTTCGATGGTCGCTTCGAGAATCGGTACACCCGATGGAGCAACGAGCTGCTGGCGGATCCCAATGTATGGATTGTACGCAATGCCGCCGTAGATTCCGCCGGGCAGACCAGTGGTCGAGCGCCAATCCACCACACCGCCGTTGGGAACCCGTGAATCGAGGCGATCGGTTGCGCCCACCGCGAGGAGTAACACGACAGCGAGTGACAAAATACCCATTGGACCGATTCTGACTGGACCGACGGCGTACGCTCCACGCGGCGCCATGCGGCCGGCGGATGCAGAACGCTCGTCAATGTTCACTGCCAGTAACGCAAAAGCGACGATGCCGAGGAACACTGCCGTGCCCAGCGGCCCTGTGTGGGAACGATTCATCACGGCGAACTGCACGGAGATTATCAGCGGTGGCACGAGTGCCAGCATCGGGCGGCGCGTACGTAGCCCGGCTACCACCACGGCTCCAAGAACCCAGAACAGAACAGACACCATCGCGACGAGACCGGGTACGGGCGTTACCGGCTCGACACCGCCGCTGATAATTCTCATGGCCTCGGCAATGGCGTCGCGGACGGCCGGTATCGTCGCGCCAGTCGGTAGCGTGAAAGCGAGCGTGGTCGGTGCGGCTGTTTGCAATACCGTCCATAACAAGGCCACTCCGTGTGCCCCGGCAATGGCGACGGCACCCAATCGGTATCGCAGCAAAACGGATGTGATCAGCGCGCCTAACGCCAGTGATACGAGGACGACGCCTTGCCATGGCGCGCTGTCACTCGAAGGTCGGAGCAGTTCGTTGAGCTGCCACAGGAGGTAGGTGATCGCCGCAATCGCCGCGATCACGCTGTTGCGGTAGACCATGTTCTCTCCATTCCGATCCTCCAGGCTGATGTCCACGACTCTCCGTCGTGCGACGTCAGATAGGTCACGCCGGCGTTTGCGAGATGGTCGGCTGCCACGCTCGACTCTGTTGTTGACGCCATGATAATCGCAGTCCGATAGTCGCGGCTCAACAACCGGTACACCCCAATCAGGTCGGAGTCGGGTGTGCCGGTCACAAGAACCAGAACTCCGCCGCGTACGCCGGTATTTCTAACCTTTGCGAATGCGGCAGACAGACTCAGCGTTCTACTCATTTGGATGCCGGCTAACTCTTCGAGCGTTCTGTTGTAGGCATTGTGCCCGTTGACGTGTGTTACCCGTGTCCCGCCGAGCCACACGGTCGGTGCGAATCCAGATTTCTGGAGGTGTGCCACGACGGATGCCGCCCCCCGTACCGCGTGCTCGAAAGCAGCAGGCGATGGGTACGCCGAGTGACGGGGATCAAGTGCAATAAAGGCGCGACTTTGCCAGGGCATTTCGAGCTGCTTGATCATCAGTTGATCCATGCGCGCCGACGATGGCCAGTGCACCCGACGCAGGTCGTCTCCCTGCTGATACTGGCGAAGTGTGAAGAAGTCGTCGCCGCCGACGGGGGAGTGCCGCGATCGTGCAACGTTCTGGGTCGGGTCCTGACCACGCACGATCGGGAGGCCCACCAAGGGATCGACTTTCGGGTAGACAACGAGACGGCTCGTAGATCCCATGGTGCGACCGCGATCAGCGAGTCCGAGAAGATCCTGAACCTTGATGTGTGCGGGGCCGACGGTGTAGATTCCGCGGGGTCGACAGTCGACCTCGTAACGCGCCACCATCGGTACGTCGGCGCTAAGACGGTCGGCCAGGAACACCGCCGAACCGAGGGAACCGACTGAGTCGGTGACCAGCACATTTGCTGAACGGCGGCGAGATAAAAGCTCAAGCTTCACAATGGCTGAGTCACCGTCGTGGATCTGCGTTGGTGATATCTCACGTGAAACCTCCACGCTGGGTGCGCTACGCCGGACCTGAATCATCCCCGCAAGGGTGCCGAGCACCAGAAACGTTGCAGTCGCGAGGAGTAGCTGTTCGCCGAACGCTATCCAAAGGACGATCAACGCGCCGCCCGCCCCGAGCGCTGCCCAGCCCCGGGTAGTCGGCACTAGACGACAGTCCTCATGCCGGGGACCGGCGTGGCCTCCAGGATCGACTCAACAACCTCGCCCACGGCAAGCCCCCGCATCAGAGCTTCGGGTTGAAGGATCAGCCGGTGGTTTAGAACCGACGGGGTGATGAACTTCACATCATCGGGCATTACAAAGTCGCGCTGCGCCACTGCCGCTTTGGCTCGAGCAGCACGTTGCAGATTGAGACCCGCACGTGGCGAGGCTCCGAGAAGAAACTCGTGATGGCGACGCGTCGCTTCGACTAGGTCGACGATGTAAGAACGAACTTCGTCGGAAACGTGGACACGAAGCACGACGTTACTCATCTGCACGACGTCCTGTGCGTCAACCACGGGTCCGATGTCTTCAAATGTGGAGCGGTCCGCATGAGTGCTCAACATCTCAAGTTCCTTATCGCGTGACGGATACCCCATCGAAATCCGCATCATGAAACGGTCAAGCTGCGCTTCGGGGAGGGGGTAGGTGCCTTCGTGTTCGATCGGGTTCTGAGTAGCAACGACGATGAACGGCTCAGCGAGTTTGTGGGTCTGGGTGTCGACGGTTACTTGATGCTCTTCCATCGCCTCCAAGAGTGCGGCCTGGGTTTTCGGGCTTGCACGATTGATCTCATCACCAAGTACGACGTTTGCGAAGACCGGTCCGGGGCGAAACCGGAACTCGGAGGAGTCACGATCCCACACCGATACGCCGGTGACGTCCGATGGAAGCAGGTCTGGGGTGAACTGGATTCGTTGAAATGAGCAGTCAATCGAACGTGCCAGTGACTTGGCAAGGAGGGTCTTGCCGACGCCGGGGACATCCTCAATGAGCGCATGCCCACCCGACAGCAAACACATCGTGAGTCGCTCAACGCTGTCTCGTTTACCTTGGATCACACGCTCAATGTTGGCGGTGATGGCGTCAAAGCTCCTTCCGAACGCCTCCAGTTCGGTAGCGGATACCGGCACGCGCACTCCTTCCGTCTGGCAAAGAATGAGTTGAGCCTATCAGGGGTCCAGTCCATGTGCGCCACTGATACTGCAACGCCTGGACCGCTACAATGGTTCCATGCGGATGAGCAATGCAATACGCGGGCTATGGCGAAGTCCCGAACTGTGGGTTGAGGCGGTGCGCTATGCCTTTGCGGTCCGGTCGTTACACGGTGTCGACCCTCGTCCCGATCGTGCCTACATCGAATGGCGCAGCATGACCGCGTATGGGTCTGTTGACGGACAGCCAACACCTGCCGATATCTTGGCGGTGGTCCGCTGGCGCAAGCGCTGGCGCAGGAGTGTCGAGGGCTGATGGACTCCGACCTCCTTCGAGGTGAGATCTTGGAGATCCCCGGCATCGTTGGCGCCGATTTTGACGGTGATCAAGAACTCCCGGCGGGTGTTCGCGTGCAACTCGCCGCAGGTGCCGACGCTTCAACCGTGAGCGAGCGGGTTCGGCAGGTGCTCGCCGATCACGGGATGCGGCCCAGAATTGTGCAACCTGATGGCGAAGCCGTAAGGACTACGAGTAGCGCGCGAGTCAAGACTGTTCCCGGCACTAGCGAGCGATCAGGCCCGCCGCCGCCGCCTGGATATGATCCCCGTGGACGGGTGCAACCCGGTCCCGCCGCTCCCAGTACCACTGCCGTCGAAAGGCACCCTCCGCTCGTGGCTGCAGCGGCTACGAATGTGACAAGCGGTGGTCTGCCGATTGCAAGTGACGATGTTCGACGACCACCTGCGACTGCCGCGTCTCTTGAGCTCGTCAGCATTCAGGAAACCCCTGTCACGACGTCTGTCGTTGTGACCGTTGACGGTAGAACAGCCATTCGTGTCCTCGGCGCACGCGGGCAGGACGTTGCCATTGCAGAAACTGTACTCGAAGCGGCAGGGCTGTCATCGCTGAGTGTGCTAAGCGTGCACAGCCACGACGATGACGGGTCGGCCGTTGTGACGGTCCTGGTCGAAGACGGAGAGGGCCAACGGTCGGTGGGATCTGAGGTGGGAGTGCCGTCGAGCCTGTTTGTCGTTGGAGGCGCCACACTGCGAGCAGCCAGAGCCGCACAATCGCACCCCCGGCCCTAGGTGCCTCCGTGGGTTATCTTGTGAGGGCCGGACGTTTCGTCCGACGGTGAGATCAGTTCTATCACGACGTTGGTCCGCGTTGCGCGCGGTTCCACTACTACGTGGGCAGGGAGGGCAGCAATAGTGGCACGTTCGTCACCGAGCATTGCATGATGTGTTTCGACGCCGGCGAGAACCAGACGGACGACCCTGCGCATTTCCTCGCTCGACGGTTCTGCGAGTGCCGCCAAATCCTCCTCGTTTGTGGAGACGACGTTCACCCCCCGACTCCGCAGATCCCATATCAGTATCTCTTGCGCGATCTTGTCGCTCGCAAACGCATTGAGTGACGAGACGACAACCGCATCCGCTTCTCCGGTTTCCAGAATGCCGAGGAGGGCGCGAAGTCCGTCGCGGCCGAGCTCATGTCCCGCACTTCGGACATCCTGGCAGATCGCGACAAGGTGGTGTCCATGTTTGTTCGCCCACAGACGAATCGCTTCGTTTTGGGCATATGCAATTTCACTTACAGAGACGTCCGCAACCTCGCGAACATACCCCACGACGCGCACGGTGGGCTCCGATCTTTCTCCATCGCAGTTTGGCAGGGTAACGCAGCGTGGTCAATCACCACGGTACGCAGCCGTCGGTTCCTGGTACGCTCCTCGCCATGGCAACGGCGCTGGTTCTCAACGCCACGTATGAGCCGCTTGCCGTTGTTTCGATCCGGAGGGCTGTTGTGCTGGTCCTGCGGAGTCGCGCCGACGTCATTGCGTCCCAGACGGGGATTTGGCGGAGCGAACGGAAGTCTCTGGTCGCTCCTGCTGTCGTTCGCCTGCGATCATATGTTCATGTGCCGAGACACCGGCCAGTTTCACCGAGTCGCCGATCGGTGTTTTTCAGGGATGGCCATTCCTGTCAATACTGTGGCAATCCCGCTGAGAACCTCGACCACGTGGTCCCCAAGTCGCAAGGCGGCGAGCACACGTGGCAAAATGTCGTTGCCGCCTGTCGGCGATGCAATTCCCGCAAGGGCGGTAGAACTCCGAGCCAGGCCGGGCTACGACTCCGGCGTACGCCAGAGTCGCCGGTGTATTCATTTGCCCTGGCGCTAGGACTTGTTACTGCACCGCAGCCGGAATGGGAGCCGTACCTCGATCTGCCGACCACCGCGAACGGCCACGCTGTTGTATCCGTGGCAGCCGCGGAACGCCGCGTCGGGTCCGCCCGGTAGGGCGCGATTAGGACTCGTCGATTCCAGAATCTGGGTAACACGTATTTGTGACATCATTGACATCCGTGCTGGACGCGGTGACGGGAACGTTGAATGCCTCGACGGACGAACAGGTGTAGAGACCACTTTCGGACTGGGTTATGAAGTAGATGAACCCGTCGATGTCGTCGCGAATATCCCAGTAGACGACGCCCGAGATGTCCTCTGGAGGGTTGTCGAAGGCTCGAGCCTCGAAAGTCAGGTTCGGGGCGAACACCTTGAGGTCATCACTGGTGATTCCTTCGAAGTCGCCGCGAACGTTGTACAGCAAGCCGGCGGCCGCTAACGCTTCAGTAATGAGCTGCCTGGCTTGCGTGTCGAGTGTGGCATTCAAGATCACAGGGTCTTCGCCACGTACCAGGAACTTCGCCGCCGGCGCAAACGCGTACGGCACGGGGGCGCCTTGGAAACCAAGATCGCAGAACTGCGGTGACACGTTCACCGTGTCTGGAGCACCGGTGAGGTCTACCCACACCTGGTCGCCAAGGGGCGTGTCGATGTACACGCCCGCCGGACCATCGCTGATCGTTACCATTCGGCCGTCACGCGGTGCTGAAAACACCAACGCGCGATCGCCCTTCCAGTGTGGCGGGATGAATGCCCCGCTGGCAGACCACCGCGGGAGTGTCTCTTGCGCGCCCGTGAAAGTTTCCACGCTTGCAGCTGCCGCGGACCCGTCCGCCCACTGCAAGATGAAGGTCGGGTCCGGGGACATGGACGCTGGCCAGCGGTAGTCCGCGTGTGTCGTGTTGTCGACGGCAAACGTCACCGTGACGATGTGAGCGACGGACTCGATTGAAGGGGTGCCGCAAACCAGCGTGCCGATGCCTGTCGCAGTTAGATTCACGCCGTCGTCGTACGCGAATGAATCTCCCATCGCGACCGTGGTGGCACTGGGCGCTTCCCATGCAATGGGCTGTTCAGAGGAATAGAGATCCCAGCTTGCAAAGACGGAGTCATCACTTGACGCTTCGATCGAGAGTTCGTCGATGGCCCCGGTTGGGACCTGAAAGCCGATCGTCCAGCGGGCGGAGAGGCCCGGCATTATCGAAATGATGTCGGCGCCGGGCGCTGAGCCGTACTGCGGGCGCCAGATGTCGAGAGTGTGTGTATCGCCGGTGTCGTCGCGAAGAGCAATGTCGGGGTACCCGTTTCCTCCGACAAAGATGGCGTCGGAGAACAGGATGGGGACGTCGCTGATGTTGAGGAGTGAGAGAGACGCCCGAACTTCGGTGTAACCAACCCGGTCCGGCGAAGGTTCGGTAAATGCTCGGTGAATCGTCATCGAGTATCCAGACCCTGCGTACACCTCTCCGAGCGTCAGCTCAGCGACGGGGGCGGTGATCTGTTCTGGGTCGTCCGTCTGGAGCGAGTAGGCGGGCGTGGTGCGAGGCGTGATCCCGCTCGACGCTGCTAGCACAACGAACGCCCCAAGAATAGCGAGGCCTTTCTTTAACATGTATTAGTCCTTCAAATGGCGTGTGTACTCGCCCTGGTCGCTCTGCTTCGCCACTTACCTTGTGGCGTGGTCACTTTACCCAGTGAGAGCGCGAAAACCCGGTTTATAGCTTTTTGCTCGCGTGATGTGCGCCCAAGCTAGTCGACAATGAGAAGGTGGTCAGCGTTTGGAAGGTACGAGCACCACGGCGCAGCTTGCGTGGCGGGCGACTCTCGTGCTCGTCGAGCCAAGCAGCCCCTCAAAAAGTCCCTGTCCATGTGTACCGAGCAGCACCGCGTCGACATCGTGGGTTGCGATGAACTCAAGAATGACTTTGGCCGCGTTGGTGCCTTCGATCACCACCGACTCGGCTTCGGTCCCGTGTTCGACCAGGGCCGTTTCGACTGGTTTACAGCGCTCGTCGCGTTTGTCCGAGAGGTAGCGGTCGATGATTGCGTCATCTCCGGGCCACCCTGTTGGGCCTGAGCCAGTGCCGGCCCCTCCGGCTACGTACTCGCCGTCGGTGTCGACGTTGACGGATGGCTGCTCACCGAAG
This sequence comes from Acidobacteriota bacterium, assembly GCA_022562055.1. Taxonomy (NCBI): domain Bacteria; kingdom Pseudomonadati; phylum Acidobacteriota; species Acidobacteriota bacterium. Next base: position 26,472 of record JADFQA010000008.1, read on the forward strand.
ATGGCGCGCAGGTCGCTCAACAGATTGCGCGGAACCATGACGGCTGTTAGCACCGTGACCTTGCCGTCATCTGCGAGGGGCACGGCATACGTTATGGCGTCTTCGGTGGCGATCTTTCCGTCGGTGGCTATTACGACATGCACGTTGTTCCCTCACTTGCTGGCGGTTTTGCCCAACCCTAGGCGATTTGCCCGTCCGTTTCTTGTAGACGATCCGCAGCCTGGTGCGATCGCTGAGCGCACAACTTGACTTGCTGGTCGAACGCCGTTTGATCTGGGCGCCTTCTCACGGCCGCCTAACCCTTTCGGGAAGGCTAGGTGGACGCCCCACAGGAACTCAATGGGGATTCTATGGGAAATTTGGGGATAGGTGTTGACAAGTGGCGCGAAGTGGGGCAGAGTGGGAACTCGTGGAAATGAAGACAGTGGAGACCGTTAACTGTGTTTCTCGGTGAGTACAAACATGCTTTGGACGAAAAAGGTCGTCTGGTCATGCCGCGCAAGTACCGAGATCTCCTCAGGGACGGATGTGTGGTGACCAAGGGTCAGGACAATTGTCTGTTCGTTTTTGCCATGGAACGTTGGGTCGATGAGGTCGCCCGTGTCTCGGCATTGCCTCGAACGGATCGAAAGTCACGGAACTTCCGCCGGGCGTTTTTCGCAAATGCCTCCGACCAGACACTTGATAGTCAGGGCAGGATGCAGGTCCCAGAGACCCTTCGCAAGTACGCCAACCTTTCCAAGGATGTCACGATCGTCGGTGTTGCCGACTACATCGAGCTATGGGCGACCGACGACTGGCAGGCAGCGTCAGCCCAAGCGGACGATATCTACTCAGACATCGACGATGCGCTCGGCGCAATGGAGGGTATCTGATGTGGATTACAGATCGCGCCAACACCAACCGGCAACCGTTTCTTGTGAGTTCCGGCCCATGGTCAGCTCCTCGGAAGTCAATAGGAAGGCCCCTTACTCCGCCCGCTTTCACATTGACACCAGCGCTCCGAGGAGCTGACCATGGATCGAGAACGAAACCAGACGGCCTATCACGAGCCGGTGATGCTTGGAGAGGTCGTGGACCTCTTTCGGACAGTGCCACCGGGCTGGATCGTAGATGCGACACACGGCGGCGGCGGGCATACGCGGGCGCTTCTCGCGGCGGTGCCCGAGATCAGCGTCCTGGCCGTCGACCGCGACCCAGACGCGGCAGCACAGGTCCTGGCCGACCCTCGGCTGCTCTTTGTTCAGGGGAACTTCGAAGCGCTCCAAGACCTGATAGCTCGAACGCTTTCAGGAAAGGAAACTCAACATGACATCAGCGGTATTTTCTTCGACCTCGGGGTCTCGTCGCATCAGCTCGACATCGCCGAGCGTGGCTTCTCCTATCACTCGAGGGGTCCTCTCGACATGCGAATGGGTCCGGACGCTTCCATCACTGCCAGCGACGTCGTCAATGACTACGGAGTCGACGATCTTGCGAGGATCTTTCGTCGCTTCGGTGAGGAACGGTTCGCACGCAGGATCGCTGCTGCGATCGTCGCTGCCCGGCCGATCAGCGACACGGCGACGCTCGCCACGGTGGTTGCCGAAGCCGTCCCCGCTGCTGCCCGCCGAGGGAAGCACCCCGCGCGTCGGGTCTTTCAGGCGCTCCGTATTGAGGTCAACGCCGAGCTTGAAGCCATCGAAACGGCGTTGGATGCCGCGCTCGCGTCGGTCAGCAAGGGGGGCCGTGTCGTCGTGATTGCATACCACTCCCTTGAGGACCGCATAGTGAAACGCAGGTTCGCTACGGCTGTCGAGGGTTGTACGTGTCCTCCCGAAATTGCGGTGTGCGTGTGTGGAAAGGTGCCCAGTTTCGCAAAGGTTACGCGCAAACCGTTGCGCCCATCCTCCCAAGAAATCGACAGAAATCCGAGATCCCGAAGCGCCGTGATGCGGGCCGTCGAAAGGATTGTTCCGTGACCGCGCAAGCACTTCCGGAGACGTTGGCGCTACCAAGACTCAAACGTCGGGAAGGTCTTGCCGCGGCTCGCCGGACGATTAGGGACGTACGCCCGTTTGCGATCTTCTCAATGTTGGTTGTCATTGCATTTTTCCTCTCTATTTCGTCTCGCTTGTCGCTTGATAGCATCGCCTTCGAACTCGAGGAGCTAGAAACGTCGATCGATGCCGAACAGGTTCGGCATTTTGATCTTCAACTCGAACTTGCCCGCCTGCAGGCACCGGATCGGATCCTCGATCGTGCCCTCGGGCTTGGCATGGTGTACCCATCCGACCGGGCCGTCGTAGGAGTACAGCTATCTGCCGCCCTCGTGGAAGGCGACGAGTACCGATGGGCCGAACTGAAGGCCTTTCTTAGCGACCAACCATGAACAGATGCGCGGCAGTGCTGGTCGCGCCCATGACAACAACAAACGAGCGGAGTAGGACATGCGGAATCTGATGCCACCGGCCCGGCGGTCGAAGGTCGAGGTATCCAATGGCTAAGCCAGAGTGGCGAATGCCGGATGTTCGCGTGGCACTAGTTGGCGTGGTACTGATCGCATCGTGGGTCTGGATTGGATTTTCGCTGTACCGCGTGCAGGTTGTCGACGCTTCCGAGTGGGCTGAGTACGGTACCAACCAACGGCTTCGGACCCGCGACATTCCCGCACCGCGCGGCACCATCTACGACCGCGACGGCCAAGCGATTGCTATGTCAGTTGCTGCGACGGACATCATTGCAAACCCCTCGGAGATTTCCGATCCCGCCGCGGTCGCAAGGATTCTGTCGCCATTGATCGGTGTTGATGTGGCGGCTCTCGAACAAGACCTCACAGGCGACCTGCAATATGTTGTCTTGGTGAGGAGAATGGACAGAGTTAACGCCCACGAGATTTCTGCGTTGATCGACGAACTCGACATCAACGGCGTGTATTTCCGCGATGAGCCGGCGCGCGTGTACCCGTCGCGGAACTTTGCTTCACAGATCATCGGTTTTGTCCAGGCAGACACGCTCGTGGGTCTCGAAGGGCTTGAACGCCTGCTCGAGGACGACCTTGTCGGCACACCCGGGTATCAGATTGACGAGAGGGACCGGTACGGGAACCCCATTTTACAGGCCGACTCAGAGATATTTGCAGCCGTCCCCGGCGTGGATATCCGCACAACGCTTGACCCGGGAATCCAGATCGCCGCCCAGAACGCACTTGCGCGGGCCGTTGAGGAGTCGTCCGCAACTGCTGGTTGGGCAGTTGTGTTGGACATCCGCAACGGCGACGTTCTCGCGATGGCCACGGCGCCGACGTTCAATCTGAACGATCGCACGGGCGTCGATCCCTCAGTGTTTAGGAATCGCGCTGTCACAGATCAGTTTGAGCCCGGGTCGACCCTCAAAGTTCTGACAATAGGAGCTGCAATCGAGGAGGGTCTGGTGACCCCAGACACCGAGCTGCTGCTCCCGGGAGTGCTCGAAATTGCCGGTAAGGCGTACTCGGACGTTGGGAGGAAGCAAGAAACGGTCATGACTGTCCGTGAGATCGTGTCCCGCTCCTCTAATATTGGGACGATCAAGGTGCAGTCGATTCTCGGCAACGATCTGCACTGGGAGTATCTAAATCGCATAGGCCTGGGGCGCGAAACCTCAACACAGTTTCCGGGCGAGGTGCCTGGCCTGCTGCACCCGGTGGCAGATTGGTGCGCCTCCGTCTGCGGTCCATCGACCGGTATTGGGTACCGGGTCAACGTGACCTTGTTACAGATGGCCGCGGTCTTTGCGACGATCGCCAATGACGGCATTTGGGTTGAGCCACACATCATTGACGAAAAGATCTATCCTGACGGAACGCGTGAGACGCACCAGCCGACAGAGCGTCCCGTGTTTTCCGAATCGACGGCACGAACCATGCGGGATCTGCTTGCTGGAGTTGTCGAGGAGGGAACCGGTCGCCGGGCCGCCGTCGACGGCTATCGAGTCGGCGGCAAAACGGGGACGACTCAGAAGTATCTCGAAATTGAGCGTGGCTACTCCGAGACAGATGTCATGGCGAGTTTCATTGGGATCGCCCCAATCGACGATCCGCGAATTGTCGTTGCGGTTGTGCTCGACTCACCTACGGGCGAACGGGTCGAGGGTGATCGCACGGTCAGCCTCAGCTACGGAGGCGTTTCGGCCGCACCGGCGTTTGCCGAGATCGTTCAGGCCGCCATGCATCGTCTTGGCGTGCCGCCGCGATGACCAGACCATTCACCGTCGCGCACCTCGCAATGCTTGTCCAGCCTGCTGAAGTCATCGGTGGCGACCCCGACCTTGTTCTGACGGATGTGACACATGACTCGAGGTTGGTGTCGCAGGGATGTTTGTTTGTTGCAGTACATGGCGAACAGTTTGACGGTCATGATTTTGTCCCGCTTGCGGTTGAGGCAGGTGCGGGGGCGGTTCTCGTCCAACGTCAGGTCCAGACGGCGGTTCCGCAGATCATCGTTGACGACACCCGCGCCGTTCTTGGACGCGTGTCGAGCGCGATATATGGCGATCCCGCAAAATCGATGATGATGGTCGGTGTCACCGGCACCAACGGGAAGACAACCGTCACCTACATGCTCGACTCGATGTTTCGAGCTGATGGGCGCCTAACCGGTGTGATCGGATCGATTGCGTCGACCAGCGTCGGCTCGGAGCTGTTCAATGTCCGCACGACGCCAGAGGCGCCCAACCTCCATCGGATTCTTGCGCACATGCGTGCAGACAACGTTGCAATGGTCGCGATGGAGGTCTCATCACATGCGATTTCTCTGGGTCGAGTCGACGGTCTGCTGTTCGACGTTGTCGGTTTCACCAACCTCTCGCAGGATCACCTTGACTTCCACACGGACATGGAGGATTACTTTCTTACCAAGGCTCGCCTCTTTCAGACCGGTCACTCGCGAGAGGGCGTCGTATGGGTTTCATCGGAGGCAGGCGCAAGACTTGCAGGCATGAGCGAGGTCCCCGTCACGACGGTCGGTTGGGCCGGATCCGGAGCGGACGCCGAAGTGGAGATCAAGTATGCAACCGTTGCTGGATCGCGGGCGACAATGCGGTACCGAGGTGACTCACTCGACCTTGAAGTGGCTGTCCCCGGTGGGTTCAATGTTGCAAATGCCGCACTTGCGGTAGTGATCGCGCTATCAGCAGAGATAGGTCGCGACGCGGCACTTGGCGGCCTTCGTGCACTAGCGTCTATCGCGGGTCGATACGAGGTGGTGTCGACAGATCCCGTTGTGGTCGTCGACTACGCCCACACTCCCGATGCCATCGCAGCAGTAGTCGATGTGTCTCGTCGTCTTACGTCTGGGCGTGTGATCGTGGTTCTCGGCGCCGGCGGTGATCGCGACGCAGCGAAACGTCCGCACATGGGACATGCCGCGGCGACTGCCGACTACGCGATCCTGACGACTGACAACCCACGGTCCGAGGATCCGGTTGCGATTGTTGAAGCGATGCAGCGAGGCGCCAAGGGAACGCAAGCAACGGTTGTCGTCGTTAATGAGAGGGCCGAGGCCATTAGTCACGCAATCGAGATCGCGGAGCCGAACGACATCGTGTTGATACTGGGCAAGGGGCACGAACAAGGCATCGATCGCGGCGATGTTGTCGAACCTTTCGACGATCGCGACGTCGCTCGAGCCGCTGTTCGCAGCATTGGGCGGCGCTCCTAGTGAACACCATGGCTTGGACCCTCGACGAAGTCGCAGCTATCACCGGGGGTGAAGTTGTGGGTGACACAACGCAGATCGTCACATCGGTCGGTACGGATTCTCGTTCGGTGATAGACGGGTCGCTCTTTGTGGCGATTCTTGGCGAACATTTCGATGGGCACGAGTTTGCCGCAATGGCTATCAAGCAGGGTGCGGTTGGCGCCCTGGTGTCTGCCGCCACCTTCTTCACGAGAGAGGCGGGGGGCGAATTTGTCCCGGCAGTAGTCGTGGAAGACACGCTTGACGCGTTGTTGGCGCTTGCAGAGGATCACCGCAACAGGTTCGCCGGAAAGGTAATTGCGATCACCGGGTCCACCGGGAAGACGTCGACCAAAGACTTGTTGGCAGCCGTTTTACCTGATGCCCACGCCAGTCCGCGGTCGTTCAACAACGACATCGGAGTGCCAATCACGATTCTGGGAGCGCTCTTGGACGCACCGTTCATGGTTGTAGAAGTCGGATCGCGCGGCCGCGGCCACATCGATCACCTCATGTCGGGAGTCCGACCGGATGTTGCTGTGATTACCAATCTCGGTGTTGTACATCTTGAGACGTTCGGAACTTTGGCGGCACTTGCCGACGCGAAGTGGGAATTAGCTGCCGCAGTCGGGAGCGCCGGCCATGTTGTGATTCCGGTCGACGAGCCACGCCTTGCGCGTGACACCGACGCACGCGTGTGGACGTTCGGGGAGAACGGCACGGTTGGGTTCGCGGACCTCACTGTCGACGCCTGCGGTCTGAGTTCGTTTACGCTCGTTTTCGAGGGCGATAGGTATCCGGTGCGCCTCAGGATGGCCGGACAGCATCAGGTGTTGAACGCCACCGCCGCTTTTGCCGCTGCGGTCGCCGCCGGCGCTGAGCCGCAAGAGGTCGCTGCAGGTCTCGAACTCGCCACTGGATCCCCATGGAGGATGGAAATCCACCGCGGGCGGTTCACTGTCGTCAATGATACGTACAACGCAAACCCCGACTCCATGCGATCGGCGATCGAGACCGTCACTCGGATGCCGGGGCGTCACATTGCAGTAGTTGGATACATGGCCGAGCTAGGTCAGGTGGCGGCGCAAGAGCACTCAAAAATTGGGCAGCTTCTGCGAGAAAGACACTACGAAAGCGTGGTCATTGTGGGAGAAGAGCCGGGAATGGCCGAGGCGTATGGTCCGTCTGCGGTGCGGGTCGACACCGTCGCGGACGCGGTAGAGGTCACGCTTGGCCTGGTGCGCACCGGCGACGTTGTCCTTGTCAAGGCATCGCGGTCCGTGGGGCTGGAACACGTTGCTGCTCGTCTAGTAGAGGAGGCGAACGCATGATTTCCCTGGTGATCGGCGGAGCCGTTTCTTTTGTGATCACGATTCTGGTGACCCCGATCGCGATTCGCGAACTGCGTCGGCGTTCGCTTGGACAATTCATCCAAGAAGAAGTCGAGATGCATTCGCACAAAAAGGGCACCCCGACGATGGGTGGGATCGTCATGTGGATAGCGGTGTTTGTCGGATACTTGGTGTCGCACGTGCGTATTTGGCCGCTCACGAGCGGATGGAAACCGGCCGTTCTAGACTTTTCGGTGGAGGGGTGGCTCGTGATCATGGCATTCCTCGGAATGGGTTTTATCGGGTTCCTCGACGACTACGCCAAGGTCGCCCAAAAGCGCAACCTCGGTATGTCAAAACGCTGGAAGTTTCTCGGTCAGGTACTGATCGCTGGAATCTTTGTGATCGGCACCAACGCTGCCGGCGTCTCAACGACCATCTCGGTGACGCGAACGGTGGGTGTGGATCTGGGTCCCTGGGTGTACGGCCTGTTTGTTCTCTTCCTGCTCACTGCAATGGCCAACGCTGTGAACTTCACAGACGGCGTCGATGGTCTTGTTGCGGGTTCTGGATCGTTGGTGTTCGGTGCTTACGTCCTCATTGCCTTCTGGCAATTTAGAAACCCCGAATTCTACGAGATCTCGGGTGCGTTAGAACTTGGGATCGTTGCGGCCGCGATCGCAGGAGCGTTGGCCGGGTTTTTATGGTGGAACGCCCCGCCGGCGAAGATCATGATGGGGGACTCCGGCTCACAGGCGCTCGGAGGGGCCCTCGCGAGCCTGGCGCTACTCACGCAGACCCATTTCCTTGTTGTGGTGATCGGAGGCCTCTATGTCACTGAGGCCGTGTCTGTTGTCCTCCAGATATTTACCTTCCGTACATGGGGCAAACGAATATTTCGCATGGCTCCGATCCACCACCACTTTGAACTCAAGGGTTGGCCGGAGACAGTAGTCATAATTCGATTCTGGATTCTTTCGGGGATGGCAGTTGCCGTTGGTATCGGTCTGTTTTACGCCGAGTTCCTTTCCTCAAGCGGCCTCGGTCTCGCACCATGAGAGTGCTCGTGGTGGGCGGTGGCGTCAGCGGAGAAGCCGCCGCCCGGCTCGCCATTGCCGACGGCGACGACGTAGTCATCTACGATGACGACCCCGCCGTTGCGACACGCCTTCAGGGTGTCGCCCCCGTTGTGAGCCGTGATAACTACGACTCCGTCGTTGATGGCCTTTCGCTTGCAATCGTGAGCCCCGGCGTACCACTAACGCTCGACGTAATCGAGTCGGTGCAATCTCGCGGGACACCAACCATCAGCGAGATCGAGTTTGCGTTGCGACACACGCAACGGCCGTACTGTGCAGTAACCGGCACGAACGGGAAGACCACCGTCGCGGCTGCAGCGGCCGACATGCTACAGGCAAGTGGCGTGTCTGCCGTGGCTGTTGGCAACATCGGAGTTCCTCTCAGCGCTGCTGTCACCCACAGCGAATCTGCTGTGTTCGTCGTCGAAATGTCGAGTTTCCAGCTCAACCTGTCTGACACCTTCCATCCCAAGGCGGGCGCGATAACAAACATTGCAGAGGACCACCTCGATGTACACGGATCGTTCAAGGCGTACGCAGATGCAAAGGCGAAGATTTTTGCCAACCAACAAGCAGACGACATGTTGACATGGGACGCAGATGATCCTGGTGCGTCCGCCGTGGTCGGCAGGGCGCGAGCCGCCGGTGTTCCGGTGAGTGGTCGACAACTACCAACGGGCGGAAATGGTGTTGATGGCGACGAGCTTGTCGTCGGAGACATGCGGTTCGAGGCTCCCCCTGTTGGCCAGGCGTACATCGTGGATCTACTTATTGCGGCGACGCTTGCCGAGTTTATGGGCGCAAACGAGAACGGTATCGCTGCCACGATCGCTGCGTTCGAGCCCGGAGCACACCGGCGCGAGGTGGTCGCGGTCATCAACGGCGTTGTGTGGGTAGACGACTCCAAGGCCACCAATCCGCACGCCGCACTTGCGTCTATCCGTGCGTACGATCGTGTCGTGCTGATCGCCGGCGGCCGCAACAAGGGTCTGGTGCTGAGTCGTCTGCCGAACGAACCAAACGTGAAGCGGACCATCGCGATAGGAGAATCGGCCCCGGAGTTGCTCGCCGCGGCCCCAACTGGGACGGCGGTGCAAGCCACCTCGCTTTCTCAAGCGGTGTCGATTGCCAGCGACTTTGCGCGTTCGGGCGATACAGTGCTGCTCGCTCCCGGGTGCGCCAGCTTTGACATGTTCACCTCCTACATCGAACGAGGAGATATTTTCCGGGATCTGGTCACTGCTCTAAGACAAGGGACCTAACAATGGCGTCGAGAACAACCACAAAAGCAATGACGGGTTCAGTACCCAGGAGGCACGCGCGTGCGGGCGCTGCCGTTTCTTCAGCGCAGAGAAGAGCGGTGCTTGTCCTTGTCCCCGTTGCATTGTTGCTTGTTATTGGGGCTGGTGCGTTGATGTCGGCGTCGTCCGTGATTGCCTTGCGCGAGAAGGGAGACAGTTTTTTCTTCTTCAACCGGCATTTGATCTTCATCGGTGTTGGAGTGTTCGTGATGTTTGTCACCGCACGCATCCCGTATCGATGGTACGAGAGGTGGGCGCTGCCTCTGTATTTGCTTAGCCTCGGGTTGTTGGTCGTCACGTTGGTCGTCGGAAGGTCCTTTCAGGGGGCGACCCGTTGGGTGTCCGTCGGTTCTGTCAGCTTGCAGCTTTCAGAGTTTTCCAAGTTTGCATCTGTGGTCCTGCTTGCGGCCGTGTTCTCGCGCCCACACAACCGTTTCGAATCCTTTCGACGCGTTGCCACGCCGGTGGTGTTTGTCTTTGTTTCGACCGGATTCTTGCTCTTGCAGCAGCCCGACTTCGGGACGTTCCTCATCATCACAGGGGCCGGGTTTGCGGTACTGCTTGCGTCGAACGCCCGGTTTCGCTGGGTGTCCCTACTAGTTGCTTCGGGAGCTGGCGCCGGGGCGTTCCTTGCTCAGTCTGCTTCGTACCGGCTCGACCGAATTCTCTCGTTCCGCGACCCCCTGGCTGACCCGCTTGGGGATGGTTTGCAAGCGGTGCAGAGTCTGGTCGCGCTCGGAACGGGTGGATTGTTTGGCGTCGGGCTTGGCGCCAGCAGAGCACGCTGGCGCTTTCTACCAAACGCGCACAACGACTTCATCTTCGCCATCATTGGAGAAGAGATGGGACTCATCGGGTCCTTGGCGGTGGTGACGTTGTTTCTCGTGTTTTCGCTGGTCGGGATACGCCTCGCGATGCGAACCGAAGACATGTTCGGCCGACTGCTGGCGGTGGGCCTCGTCGCTTGGATCTCCCTTCAGGCCTTGGTGAATATCGGCGGTGTCGCCGCAGTCTTGCCAATCTCGGGCGTGCCTTTGCCCTTTGTTTCAGCCGGTGGTTCAGCGATGGTTGCCAACCTCGCCGTTGTTGGTGTGCTTGTCAGCATCACACGTGCACAAAGGACCGCTTCGTGACATTTGCGCTGGCGGCTGCGGGAACTGGCGGACATGTGTTTCCCGCGCTCGCCGTCGGTGAAGCACTCATCGAGAGAGGCGTTGCCAGGGAGGATATATTGTTTTTCGGTGGTGACCGCATGGAGAAGACGACCGTGCCATCGGCAGGGTTTCGGTTTGTCGAGCTCGAAATCCGTGGGTTTAGGCGGTCGTTGTCGCTGGCTAACTTCAAGGTGGTTGGTCTCGTTGCTAAGGCCAGAGCGAAAGCCATCTCGACCATTCGCCAGAACGACATCAAAGCGATTACGACATTTGGAGGGTACGTCGCGGGTCCGGTCGCAATGGCAGCAAAAGCAACAAAGATTCCCCTTCTATTACATGAACAGAACGCAATTGCCGGTCTTGCCAACCGCATCATCGTTCGCTGGGCTAGCGACGTATTCGTGGCGTTCGAGCAAGCGCAGAAAAAGTTGGGGGGAACAGTGGTCGGTAACCCACTGCGTGCTGAAATGGCGGCGTTTGACCGCGATACCCTCCGCGTCCAAGCACGGGAGAGGTACGGGTTGGCGGACAGTGCCACCGTACTCGGAGTGCTCGGTGGGAGTCTTGGGGCGCGGATATTGAATGAGGCTACGTACCAAATGGCAATGGCGCACGAAAGTGAAAAGTTTGCAATCGTGCATCTTTGCGGCAAGGAGCATGTTGACGCCGTAAACGAACGGGCGTCAAGATCAAATCTACAATGGGTAGTGCTCGACTTTGAGGAGCAGATGCAGTTTTTCTATGCGGCATGCGATGTTGTTCTCTCTCGAGCGGGAGCTCTGACAGTGAGCGAACTCGCAGTCTCCCGGACACCGGCTGTCGTCGTTCCACTCGCGATCGGCGCGGGTGGCCATCAGGCTGCCAACGCTGAAAGTCTTGCTGCGGCCGGAGCGATAGTTGTTTTGACCGAGGATTTGGTCGATCAGGTCCCTGCCGCACTCGAACAGATCCTTGTCGATGGCCGCAGGCGTGCCGAGATGGCAAGATCGTACCTTGGGTATGCCCACCCGAACGCCGCCTTCGTCATCGCAGATGCAATGATCGAGGCAGCAGCGTGAACCAGCACGGATTCCTAGGCGAAGATCGAGTTTCGTCCGTCCACCTGATCGGTGTTGGTGGTGCCGGCATGAGCGGCCTCGCCACGTTATTGCATCAGGACGGTTATCGCGTGACCGGATCTGACCTCAAGCCGGGTCGCATGCTGACGCGGTTGAACGACCTCGGTGTCAAGACGTGGACCGGTAGCGATCCACAGCGGGCCGTGGCCGCCGACATAGTGGTGAAATCGTCGGCAGTGCCGAATACTGATCGTGAGGTTCGAGCCTTTGCTGATGCTGGTGGAAGAGTCTGGGGTCGCCCCGAACTCCTTGAGCAGATGACTGCGGCCCTTCCAGCCATCGGGTGTGCGGGGACGCACGGCAAGACAACTTCAACTGCTCTTATGATCCACGCGTTGAGGTCTTGTGGGCACGACCCGTCGTTTATGGTCGGCGGAGAACTAGTCGACATGCGCACCAACGCACATCTCGGTGCTGACCCGACATTCCTGCTCGAAGCAGACGAGGCATTCGGCACCTTTCGCAGCCTGCACCTCAAGGGTCTGCTCGTTACCAACATCGAAGCCGACCACCTCGACTATTACGGACATGTTGCGGCGCTTGAAGAAGCGTTTGCACTCGTCGCCAACCGCTGCGATGGTCCCGTCGTCGGCTGCATAGATGACTTAGGAGTCGGACGCCTGATGAAACGGGCGGCGATTATTTCGTACGGGACCGACGAGTCGGCGAAGTATCGCGTTGCCGATCTCATTCACGGCAACTGGGAGGTCAGCTTCAACCTTGTAACGGAGGACCTTTCTGTTGCGGTGCGAGTTCCTAAGCCGGGTGTCCACACGGCACGCAACGCCGCGGGGGTGCTTGCGCTGCTGAGTGAGCTCGGGTACGACTTGGCGGCAGCGGCAGCAGCCCTAGCGACCTTCCCCGGAGTGCGCAGACGTTTCGAGATACGTGCGACCGTTGCCGGAGTCACCGTTGTCGATGACTACGCACATCATCCAACAGAGGTCGGCGCTACGGTGGCTGCTGCTCGGCTGGGATCGTGGGCAAAAGTGTGGGTCGTCTTCCAGCCGCATCGCTATTCCAGAACAGCAGAGCTTGGCCATCTGTTCGGGCCACCACTCGCCGGTGCTGACGAGGTGATTGTGACCGACGTGTTTGCGGCCTCTGAGGCCCCAATCCCAGGTGTGTCCGGTCGGCTTGTATGCCAATCCGTCGAGGCGGCTGGAGGTGTTGCACGATTCGTCGAACGTGTGTCTGACGCTGTTGGCGTGCTTGCAGAGCTAGTCGGGGATGGTGATCTGGTCCTGTTGCTCGGCGCTGGTGACATCAGCTCGGCTGCAGAGGATCTGGCGCAGAGACTGGAACGTCGATCATGACCGCGCTTGGTGACCTTGTATCTACCGGAGTTGTCCGTCAGCGCGTCCCGCTTGGTCCGATGACAACGTACAAGGTTGGCGGGAACGCTGAGTATCTCGCGACTGTGGAGTCCGAGCTGGTCCTCGAAGAGGTGGTCGCCGCGGCGGAGGCCGAGGCGCTCGACCTGTTGGTCATTGGCCGTGGATCGAACATGTTGGTTTCGTCTGGTGGCTTCAATGGTCTTGCGGTACACCTGGTTGGAGACTTCCTGGACTTTTCGATCGGTGAGGGTGTCGTCATCGCGGGCGCCGGAGTATCACTGCCGGTTCTCGCTCGGGCTGCAACAAAGGCTGGGCAGCGGGGCCTGGAGTTTTTTGTCGGGGTGCCGGGCAGCGTCGGGGGTGCGGTCCGTATGAACGCTGGCTGTTACGGCGCCGAGACCAGCGAGGTCCTGGTTCGCGCACGTGTCTTGTGCAGCGAATCAGGTGTCATCAGAGAGCAGTCGCCGGCAGATCTTGAGTTGGCATATCGGTATTCGAACCTCGTGTTTGGGGACGTTGTGTTGTCGGCCGAGTTCTTGACAAGTAGCGGTCCGGTGGCCGACGGCGAAGAGCTGATGCGCGAGGTGACCAAGCGGCGTCGCGACGGTCAGCCCGGAGGTACATACAATGCTGGTTCGGTCTTTAAGAACCCAGAGGGCGACCGAGCGGGCCGCCTGATTGACTCTCTCGAGATGAAAGGTCTGCGTGTGGGAGGTGCATCGGTGTCGCACAGACATGCCAACTTTATCGAAGCTGGGCAGGGCGCAACTCCCGAGGACATCCATGAATTGATTGTCAAGGTTCGTACCCGAGTACTTGCCGAAACCTCGATTGATCTCGTACCCGAAGTCATCCTTGTTGGATTTGGAGACGAGTTATGACGGCGACATCCATGGATCCGCGAATCGAAGAACGTAGGCGCGGCGTTTCAGAGGACAATGCCCGTCGTCGTCTGAGGTTGATGCTAATTGTGTCGGTGTTCATCAGCGCTGCGGCGCTTGGTGCGTGGGTTCTACAGAGCCCGATCCTCTCGGTCCGTGAAGTCGTAGTGCGCGGCGCCGAGAATTCGACTGCGCTCGAACGGCTCGGCTCGCTTAGCGTCGTGGCCGGGGTCCCCACCATTTCTGTCAAGTCCGCCCAGGTCGTGGCGGGGCTGGCACGCGACCCTTGGATCCAGGACAGCCGGGTGGTCGTGCAATGGCCGGGGCATGTCGAGATTGACATTTTTGAGTATGTAGCCGCTGCGTCGGTTGCCATCGACGGTGGATGGATCCTGGTTAGCAATAGCGGTCAGATATTGGCCCGGACCGAAACCCCGGCGTCGGATCTTGCCATAGTGGAGGTCGGCATCGCTAGCGGCGTGCCCGGTGCGATGTTGAAAGCTGACGAGGCGCTTGCCGCAGTGACGTTTGTGGACAGCATCGGAAGTTTCGGTTTAGAACCGACCACGGTTTGGATGGTGGACGACGAACTCTTTGCGATTGTCGGTGGCTACTCGGTGCGTATTGGACCGATCGTCGATATCGAGGCAAAGGCGGCCGCGGTCTTGGCGGTGTTACAGAGCGGCATAGAGCCAGGTTCGTCGATCGATGTGGTGTCGCCGACGCGTCCGGCGGTCGCGATCCCTCAACCAGTGGTTGAAGCACAAACGGAAGTTACTTCCGAAAGTTGAAAGCGGGGCTAACCTAAGCGTTGAGTCCCAGTGGAGTTGTTGTTGAACATGGATCTGCATGCGCCCCAGAATTACCTAGCAGTCATCAAAGTTGTTGGCGTCGGCGGTGGCGGCGTAAACGGAATAAACCGCATGATCGACGCCGGGATCGGAGGTGTCGAGTTTGTTGCGATCAACACCGATGCTCAGGCGTTGCTGATGTCCGACGCCGATGTCAAGCTCGATATCGGTCGCGACTCGACACGCGGTCTCGGCGCCGGCGCCGACCCCGAAGTCGGTCGTGAGGCGGCGGAATCTCATCGCGACGAGATCGAAGATGCGCTCAAGGGCGCTGACATGGTGTTCATTACGGCTGGTGAGGGCGGAGGCACCGGTACTGGTGCCGCACCCGTTGTTGCCGATATTTCACGCAGTATCGGTGCATTAACCGTAGGGGTTGTTACCCGCCCGTTCGGCTTCGAAGGCCGCAGACGTTCTGTACAGGCCGAACAGGGTATCCAGGAACTTCGGGCCGCAGTTGACACCCTCATCATCATCCCAAACCAGCGCCTACTTGAGGTGGCAGATCCCAAGACGTCTGTGCTCGAAGCTTTCCGGATGGCCGACGAGGTACTCACCAGCGGAGTGCGCGGAATCACCGATCTCATCACTACCCCTGGCCTCATTAACGTCGACTTCGCCGATGTGAAAACGGTGATGAGTGACGCCGGTTCGGCGGTGATGGGCATTGGGACCTCCACCGGAGAGAACCGCGCCGAGCAAGCGGCCGCCAAGGCGATCGCATCCCCGCTGTTGGAGACTTCGATGGAAGGCGCCCGCGGTGTCCTCCTGTCGGTGTCGGGTCCCTCGGACATGTCACTCCACGAAGTCAGTGTTGCGGCGGGACTCATTGCGGACCATACCGATGCGGACGCAAACATTATTTTCGGCGCAGTGATCGACGACACCCTTGGGGACGAAATGCGGGTCACAGTGATCGCTGCCGGTTTCGATCGCGATGCGCGTCCGAAAGAAGGATTCGTGTACACACCTCCCGTCCGCCATGACGCGCTGTCAGACCAAACTCCGGAGCCGGTGAGCGATGACGATCTCGACATTCCGGGATTTCTTCAAGGATGATCACTCCCGCGGGCGTTGTTACAGCAGCGTTCGGGGATGCCAGCCAAGGCGACGCCCGCTTCGACGATACAGCTCGACGTGCGATTTCGGACGAACTCGGTATCTCTCACGAATGGGCGTATGTGCATCAAGTGCACGGGACACGCGTTGCGTTGGTAAGCGAGTCCGGGGGCTGGGGGGATGCGGACGTCATCATGACCGAGCGGCGGGGACTTCCCATAGCGATCGCCACCGCAGACTGTGTTCCAGTCGTACTCATGGCCGAGAACGCCGTCGCGATTGTGCACGCCGGATGGCGCGGCGCCAGAGCTGGCGTGATCCGTGCTGCTATCGACGCGATGAACAATGCCGGGCACCCAACACTTAGGGCTGCGATCGGCCCGGCGATCTGCAAAGCGTCCTTCGAAGTCGGTCCAGAAGTGGGCAGCGCTTTCCCCGGCTTTGAATCAACAACGACATGGGGGACCAATGCCGTGGACCTCGTCGGTGCGGTGACCGCTTCGCTTGGTGCGATTCGTTCGGAGACCGTTGCGGTGTGTACGTTTGAGGACACTCGATATTTCTCGCATCGGCGCGATGGGACCAAGGGGCGGCAAGTGACGGTGGCATGGTTGCCGAACATGTGATCTCACAACGGTTAGAAACCGTCCACTCTGTTATGGATGCGGCACTCACACGCGCCAAACGTTCTGACGCTGTCAAGCTGGTGGCGGTCTCGAAGACGTTCTCCGTGGACACGATCTCCGATGCGTACGCGGCCGGGCAACGGGTGTTTGGAGAGAACAGGCTTCAAGAGCTAGAGGCCAAGACCCCACTCCTCCCAACTGACATTGAGTGGCATCTTGTCGGCTCAATCCAGTCTCGTAAGGCACGGAGAGCGTCTTTGGCGGCGTCGGTGTTGCACGGCGTCGATCGTACAAAGTTGGTGAGCCTTCTCGTTGCAGAAGGGGCGACTGTCTTGGTACAGGTGAACATTGCAGGCGAAGATCAGAAATCTGGTGCCAATCCTCGTGACGTTGAGGACCTCATAGCCGCTCTTACCGAAGCAGGCGTGACGGTTGCAGGCCTCATGCAAATCCCACCTGTCGCACAAGAAGGTGAGGACTCGCGGCGGTGGTTCTCCGCGTTGCGTGAGATGAGAGACCGGTTGTTACCCGATTGGCCTACAGTAAGGGAACTCTCCATGGGAATGACAAACGACTACGGCGTGGCGATAGAGGAAGGTGCCACCATCATCCGTGTCGGACGCGCTATCTTTGGGGACAGACCTGCACACGGACAACGGGAAAAAGGGTAGGGCAGAACCCATGGCATCACTTTGGAACAAGGCGCTTTTTCAGCTGGGTCTCGTCGACGACGAGCAGGTCGAGAGCTCCGAAGAGCAGTCAGGTGGCGCTGGTAACGAGAGTGGTGTTCGCCGCGTCGAGGCATCCCAGCATCAGGCTGTGCGGCCAGTTGCCCCGGTCGAACCACCATCAGTGAGCCACGGGATCATCGGGCGGAGGGTGGAACCCCCGTCGATGGGTGGCAGTCGTCCTAGTGGGCCCCGCACTCGTTCAGAAGCCGGTGTCACTGTTCGTGCGAGCGGCGGAGGTCCGCTCACAGCGGATGAGACGTCGCCGCAAATGCACATCGAATCAGAGCTGGTGGTAGCGCGATCGTTCGACGACGCAAAGGCGCTTGCCGACCACATCAGAGCAAACCGCCCGGTGGTAATGGACCTCCGTGGAACCGAACCGGAAATGGTCCGTCGGCTCGTCGACTTCGCGAGCGGACTCACATACTCGCTGTCCGGCAACATGGCCAAGATCGCCCAGGGTGTGATTTTGGTGACTCCGCCGAACAGGTCCATCTCAGTACAAGAGCGGCAACGTCTTGCAGACCTCGGCCTGTACTCCGGATCGGTCGGGTAACACACACTGTGAGCGCTCTAGCGACCCTTCTTGGATACGTCATTTGGGTGATCATTGCCTGGATTGTGCTCGGGTATATCGTTGTCTTGGGGCGGGTGCCGGGGGGGCACCCGGTGCGCAAGGCTTACGACGCCCTCGAAAAGGTGATTCAGCCGGTGCTGAGACCCATCAGAAACGTTCTCCCGCCTGTGCGGATCGGCGGTGCCGCACTTGACCTTGCCCCAATGGTTCTTATTTTTGGCGTGATCATTTTACAGGGCGTTCTACGGTGACGGTAAGCTACCAGCATGGACATGACGGCCGTCACCGCAAGTCAAGTGGTTTTCGCACGCGAAGGGCGTGGATACGCAAGGGACGCAGTAGAGATCTTTCGCAGCGCAGTTGTTGCGGCACTCGTTGACGCTGCGAGCGAGCTCGAAGTTGCACGGGCGCGCATAGGGGAACTTGAAGCCGACCGTCCCGATAGTGCCGCGGCGCGGACCGGTCGCATGCGGGACTTTGTTGAGTCATTCGAACTCCTCTTTGCTGGTTCCGAGTCCGTCGCAGCAGCCCGCGAGGAGCGAGCAGTGCAAGTCGCTATTGGCCACATGCTGGTCGCCGATCGTAGCGTCGCAGCTGAAGCTGAGGCGGTGGAGCGAAGCGCCAGACACAAGAGCGAAGCAAATCAAATCATCTCAAAAGCACGAGAGCTTGCAGAGGCGAGCCGAGCCGCTGCCGCCGAGGAGTCGAACCTCGTTGCCGCCTCAGCTCGTACCATTGTTGACGATGCCCGTCGCCGCGCCTACGAACAGGTTCGAACAACAGCTCGCCTTGCACAGACCACGCATCAAGCCGAACAGCGGCTCGAAGCGTTGACAAACCACGTCAAGGCAGAACTTCGGGCTGTGAGTCAACTGGTCGCTCCATCCTCCCTTGAGCAGGGATCCGTCGGAGAGTCCGGCTACACCGAGGCGAACGCTCCTCTTGTGAAGTCGCTGCTGCCCAATGATTTGCCACCGGTAGAGGCGATCGGTCGAACCGATTTCTACGACCAGCACGAAACCATGCTCGACCTCACAGGCGCAGCGTCACCGGACATCGATCTGCGGGATGACCGCACGGTGTACGAGCGGAGACTCGGGGGTTTGCGTGCGCGCATTAAAGCAGCTGAAGCCGCCGATCGCGAGGCGGCGTTAGTTGACGATCGTCTCGATCGAGACCGTCAGGACGAGACCGTCGAGATCTAGTTGGTGGTCGAGCTTCCCATTGCGTTTTGTCACCGACACCGCGAGACACTCTTGAGCGATGATCCCTGCGTGCTCTTCGAGGACACCGGCCAACACACCGTCGAGTGTGGACCAACCAATCTCGATTCGGTCAGTCACATCCATTCCAATATCTCGACGGATTCCCTGAATCCGATTAATGAATTCGCGGGCCGTCCCCTCAGAACGGAGCTCGTCCGAAACATGTGTGTCAAGGGCGACGGTGATGTGCGCCCCGGTAGTGACAACAAGACCCGCAAGCGGATCCCGCTGAACGGCTACATCATCGAGCAAGATGTTGTGACCGACGACATCGACCGACTCTCCGCGCAGAAGCCTGTCCACGGCCTCGTGGTCGAGTCGTTCGATCGCCGCGGCGACCGTCCTCATATCCTTTCCGAACCGCGGGCCCAGTTTCTTGAAATTCGCCTTGGCGGAGAGGGTTACGAGGTGGGTTTCGTCGGCCTCAATCACGAGGGACTTCACGTTGAGCTCCTCGCGAATGAGGGCGGCGTGGGACTCAAGCGCCTCCCGTTCGGTTGGTTCGCGCGAGACGACCGTTAGCGTTGACAGCGGCTGGCGAACTCGAAGGTCGTGCTGTCGCCTCAATCGGCGTCCCAGATTGACGGCGGTGCGTACCGATGCCATTGCGCTTTCCAGATCTGTGTCGATCGCCGCCGTGTCTGCTTCGGGGTAGTTGGTGAGGTGGATGCTCGCTGGCACGTCAGCATCATGTTCCCTTTCCAGCACTTGATAGATCTCCTCGGTGATGAAGGGCAATATCGGTGCGGCGACACGGCCGAACGTGGTGAGCACTTCGTGGAGAGTTGCGAACGCCGCCAACTTGTCGGCGTCGTTTTCGGTCCGTTGGCGCCAGAAACGCCGACGCGACCGCCGGATGTACCAGTTCGTGAGGTCGTCGATGAAACCCAAGATCGGAGGGATGACCGCGTACAGGCGGTAGCGCTCCATCTCCGTATTGACGTCGCGGATCAGCGACTGAAGCACGGAAATTATCCATCGGTCGATTTCAGGGCGTTCGCCAAGAGGTGGTGCCGCATCAAGATCGGCTCGGGTCAGGTTGTCTGCTTCAGCGTACAGAGAAAAGAACGAATACGCGTTCCAGTAGGGAAGCAACACGGTGCGTACTACATCTCGCACGCCCTGTTCCTGAAACCTGAGCGGCTCGCCGCGTACGACGGGCGAATTGATCAGGTACGCACGAAGGGCGTCCGCGCCAAACGCGTCGATCACCCCGGTCGGATCAGGGTAGTTCTTGAGGCTCTTCGACATTTTTCTGCCGTCGTCGGCAAGGATCATCCCTGTCACGACACAGTTCTGAAACGGCGCCTCGTCGAAAATTGCGGTGCCGAGGACAAGCAGCGTGTAGAACCAGCCGCGGGTCTGGTCCAACCCTTCCGCGATGAAGTCGGCCGGGTACCGCGCCGCAAAGCGCTCTTCGTTCTCGAAGGGGTAGTGGATCTGGGCGTACGGCATCGAGCCAGATTCGAACCAGCAATCGAGTACCTCTGGCACACGAACCATGGTGCCTTCGTCGTTCGCGCAGGGGAATGTGACGAGATCGACGATGTGTTTGTGCAGGTCGTCGACCATCACCCCAGAGTGTTCGAACAGCTCTTGGCGCGAACCGATGCACAACCGTTCCTTGCAGGTGTCGCACTCCCACACGGGGATGCACGAGCCCCAGTAGCGGTTGCGGCTGATTGCCCAGTCACGGGCATTCTCGAGCCAGTTACCAAACCGTTTGGCGCCGACAGCCTCGGGGACCCATC
The DNA here is from genome assembly GCA_022562055.1 of Acidobacteriota bacterium. Classification (NCBI taxonomy): domain Bacteria; kingdom Pseudomonadati; phylum Acidobacteriota; species Acidobacteriota bacterium. The sequence goes on from JADFQA010000008.1 coordinate 47,229, forward strand.
GGATTGTCTTGTTAGCTTCGACCATTCGGTCGCGGAACGACTCGACTTTGACGAACCACGTCGGTATTGCACGGTAGATCAGCGGCGTGCCAGTACGCCAACAGAACGGGTAGCTGTGGTGGACCTGTTCGTGGCGCACCAGATTGCCGGCGTCCTTCAACATTGAAATGATGATTGGGTCGGCGTCTTTGACCTGCACACCCACGAGTTCGGGGCCAACCTCGTCGGTGAATCGCGCCTCTGCGTCAAGTGGCTCAACGATGACGTCGATGCCTGCTGCTTGGAAAGCGGCAAAGTCAGACTCGCCGTACGCAGGCGCCATGTGGACCAGGCCGGTACCTTCATTGGTCGTCACCTCGGGGTTGACAATGACGCGAAACGCCCCCAGTGCGGCCTTGTCTGCGAAGTAGTCAAAGATCGGTTCGTAGGTAGCACCAACCATTTCGCGGCCGGTGGCCGAAGCTATGGTCTCCGCTCCAGGGGCGTAGTGCTCGACGCGTTCGGGCGCCAACCAGTGGCGGCCCTCGAATCCGCCGGGGAGGCCGTCGATTGCAACATAGGACGCGTCTTCGCCGACCGCGGCTGCAAGGTTCGAGGGCAACGTCCATGGTGTAGTGGTCCACACCAACAAGAAATCGTCTTTCTTGAGTGGACCGTGGTCCTCGGTAATTCTGAGGCGCACGGTGATCGACGGATCATCGACGTCGCGATAATCGAGGTTCGCTTCAAAGTTGGAGAGTGGTGTTGTCGCCCCGTACGAATACGGCAACACCTTGTACGCCTGGTATATCAGGTCACGGTCCCATAGCGACTTGAACACCCACCACACGGTCTCCATAAAGTCGACATCCATGGTTTTGTAGTCGTTTTCGAAGTCGACCCAGCGGCCGACCCGGTCCATGATGTCCTCCCACTCTTTGGTGGTGGTGTTCACCATTGCACGGCAGGCCTCGTTAAACGCATCGACCCCGATCGCGTTGATCTGCTTGGGACCTGACACGCCGAGCTGTTTCTCGACCTCCATTTCCACGGGGAGTCCATGTGTGTCCCAGCCGAATCGACGCTCAACCCGGTATCCACGCATCGTCCAGTAGCGTGGCACCACATCCTTAATGACCGCCTGTAGCAGGTGCCCGTAGTGTGGCGAACCGGTGGCGAACGGCGGCCCGTCATAGAACGTGTACTCGGGGGCGTCGACTCGGTTGTCGATCGAGGCCTGGAACGCACCGATCTTTTTCCACAGTGCGAGGACATCGGCATCGACGTGGGTGAGGTCAAGGCGCGAATTGACCTTCTTAAACGCTGGGTTGGTGCTCACGGTCATCTCCTCGCAACAGCATTTCAGTGCCAGGACGGGAGACCCGCGGTACCACCTGGCTTGGTGTCCATCGGTCGGACACCCGCTCGTTGCTCCTTCACGGTGGAGAGACCGGCGGGTTCTACGACCTGATGGCTTTCTTCCCGCAGCTCAAGGGTGATGTCCCACACGGTCGGACGCCGGTCTTGCACTATCACCGGTTCGCTGCCGTCCGAGGGTCGTGTGGTTGCGTCCCTGTCGTTGCCGACAAAAGTGTACACCATGGGTTGGCGGTGCAGCGGTAGCATCGAACCATGGCAAAAGTCCGGATCACAGACCACCCCGATGGAACCGTCATTGACGTGTGGGTGGTTCCCGGGGCGTCGCGCACCGAGGTCGTTGGCGCCCATAACGCCGCCCTCAAGATCCGCGTCGCAGCACCGCCCGAAGGTGGCAAAGCAAGCACTGCGGTCCGCAAGATCCTGATCCAGTTCTTCGCATGCGACGACGCGACACTGATTCGCGGTGCCACCTCCAGACGCAAACAGTGGTTGTTGACCGGTATCGACCGAGCAGCCGTGGTGGCGATCCTCGGTCCCGACAAGCTGCGAAACTGATCACAGGACGGGATGACAGGTGACTATTCCAAAACTTGTAATCGAGAAGAGGTTCACGCTGCAGCATGACGCGGCGATTCAGGTCCGGACAGGGCGTTTGTCGCGCCGAGGGGTATTGGCGACAGGTGTGGTTCTTGCCGCTGTCTTGTTGGTAATAGGCGCTGTGGTTTTCACGATGTCGAGTCCGCTAACTGGCGTCAACGGAACAGGCCCTGTTACAACGGTGCTCGATGCAACCGCGGCCTCGTCCGACCTGCTCGATGCTACCGCGGATCCAGAGGTTGTTGACATGGCGGAGCAACTCAATATTTCGAGAGAACAGGCGATTGACTTGTTCCGCAACCAGGGATTGCTGGACGACTTCGTCGGCGCGGTGGCTTTGGATCCTGGGTTTGTGGCCTATCGCGGTCCGTTTGCCGCGGGCAGTGCTCTCCTCATTGTCGAGCCTGGATTCGAGACTCGTGAAGCGTTTCGCAATCCTCCCCCGGGTCTATTGGTACGCGAGGCAGAGGTTTCCGCAAATGAGAGGGCAGCAGGGCAGGGAGAGGTCCAGACTGCATCCGAAATGGTCGCTGCGACGAGCTTCGTTGGTGTTGTATACGACGCGTTTGACAACTCGTACACGGTGTGGATCGAGTCCGGAACGCTCACGCCGACAATGGGTGCTGACATCGACATGGCGGTGGCATCCCTGTTAGTTTCGAACTCAAGCACCACCGTGCAAGTGAAAGAAGTCGCTGCAGACTGGGCCGACGCTTCGTAGCGTGTCACCCGTGCAGTCTCCAGGGGGCCGATTCCTGGCAATCGGTCAGTGGTACGATTTCCCGCCACTTAGGCAAAGACTGCTATGGACACATCACCACGACTCTCAAATCTTATGCTTGCCATGTTTGTTGCGGCGGACGTTCTCGTGCTCGACATCGCTTCGAAGGCCTGGGCAGTGAGCCGGTTGACCGGCAACCCGCTCAATGTCATCGATGGGTTTCTTCGGTTTGCGGTGACACACAACCCCGGTGCGTCATTTTCGTCTTTTCAGAACTCCGGCCCCGTCATCGCGATCGTCGGCATTGGGGTAACAGTGTTTGTCGTGAAGACGGTTGACAAAGTTGATCACCGCCGGGAGGTTGTCGGTCTTGGTTTCATCCTGGGTGGCGCGATGGGAAACCTTGTCGACCGCATCTTTCGTGGTGACGGGCTGCTCGACGGTGCAGTAGTTGACTTCATCGACTTCTCATTCTTCCCGACGTTCAATCTTGCGGACACTTCGCTCACGATTGGTGTCGTGCTGATGCTCCTGAGCGGCTTGCTGGCGCGTCGGTCGGCCAAGACGTCGGTTTCATGACGAAGCCGCTTGAAGAGACCAGCCACGTCGTTACCGCTTCCGACGCTGGCGCCAGATTCGACAAAATCGTCGCAACCGTCGCCGGCGTGTCGAGGGGTGTCGCCGCCCGCCTTATTGCGGATGGGCGCGCAACGCTGAGGGGCAGATCGGCAAAGGGCAACTCACGCGTCGTGGTCGACGATGTCGTCTTGGTGCTGACGACGCAACAAAAACTTGTTGGTGTGCCGATGTCGATCGATATTGCCTATCGCGACGAGCATGTGCTGGTTGTCAACAAGGTGCCAGGCAGAGTCGTACACCCCGGTGCCGGCCATTCGGGTGACACCCTTGTCAATGGACTCGTGTATCAATACCCTGAGCTTGAATCGCTCGGTGAAGAACGCCGCTGGGGTCTCGTGCACAGGCTTGACAAGGACACCTCGGGTCTACTGATGGTCGGTCTCGACGAAACCACGTTTGACGAGTTACGCGAGCAGCTCGCCGCCAGGAAGATTGAACGTCGGTACACCGCCCTTGTACACGGTTCGCTTGCAGTCAGCACAGGAACGATCGAGGCCTCCATCGGGCGCGATCCTCGCGCTCCGACAAAGATGGCGATCGTGCAAGGTGGGCGGTTTGCGCGAACGCACTATAGGACAATCGAACGATGGGCTGACCATGTACTGCTACAAGTCACGCTCGATACCGGGCGCACCCACCAGATCCGGGTCCATATGCAGTCCATTGGTCACCCTATCGTCAACGACCCGGTGTACGGGAACCAACTTGTTTCGGTGGCCGACCCAGGCAGGGTTTGGTTGCATGCCACCAGCCTTGCATTCATCCACCCTGTCACCCACAAAGAAATCCGGGTACAGGCGCCGCTGCCTCGCGACTTGGCCGAATCTCTGGAGACACTGCGGCGCAGGTGAGTGTGCTGTCGCTGGGCGCCGTCACCGGGCAAGCATCGTCGTCATCTCGTGGAAGTCCAGGTTGGCTGGTCGCTGTTTCCCGACGCCGTCCGCCAGCGACACGAGTTCGATGTCTTTGCCATTCAACGCCGTCATGACGTCGTGGGACCCTTCAACCATTGCTGTAACGGCGGCCACACCGAGGCGGGTCGCAAGAAAACGGTCAAACGCCGAGGGGACTCCACCGCGTTGGACATGCCCAAGTATCGTGATGCGCGAGTCGTAGCCGAGAGACAGGTCGTCGAGATATGTCGCGACGTCATGTATTTCCAACGAGGCGCCCTCGGCAACAAGGATCATGGAGTGGCTCTTTCCGCGGGCGTATGCGGCTGAAACCGCGGCGGCAACCTCTTCAAGAGACACATCGATTTCGGGGATGAGAGAAAATTCGGCGCCACATACCACGCCGGCCATTAGTGCCAAGTATCCGCAGTCGCGCCCCATCGTCTCAATGAGGAACGCCCGCTGATGGCTGGATGCGGTGTCGCGTAGCTTGTCTACTGTTTCCATGATCGTGTTAAGCGCGGTGTCGACTCCGATCGACATGTCGGTTCCCCAGATGTCGTTGTCAATCGATGCTGGAATACCGACGGTTGGCACACCCTGGCCCGCAAGGGCGTGGGCGCCGGCGAGCGACCCATCACCGCCTATGACAACTATGCCGTCGAGTTTTGCCTCCTGGATTTGGTCGAGCGCCAAGCGTATGCCGGAGTCTGTGAGCATGTCCTTGCATCGAGAGGTGTGCAGAAACGTTCCGCCTCGATGGAGAATGTCGCCAACGTCGCGTGCGTTAAGCACGTCCCAATCGCCGGCGAGAAGACCGGTGAACCCTCCGCGGATACCGTGAATCTCGAGACCTTGAGCGACCGCGGTCCGCACAACAGCGCGGACCGCGGTGTTCATTCCTGGTGAATCCCCGCCCGATGTGAGAATCCCGATACGCTTCATGGCCACTGAGATTGCTCCAAGATGTGTCGATCCGTGCCGTTGTAGGCGATAGTAGCCTGGGCACCCAATGCGTCCGAAACTCCCAAGAGACTGGCAGCTTGCATGTTGCGCGGCGGGTTTGCCAGCCTGCTTACACTGGTGTAGTTCGTCACAGTCGGAGCCAGTGAGGCCGTGAGCCAGCAATTCGCCCATCTTCATCTCCACAGCGAGTTTTCAATGCTCGATGGAGCTGCCCGTATTTCAGAAGTTGTTGATGTCGCGGTTGCCGACAATCAACCCGCGGTCGGCATTACTGACCATGGTGTTCTCTATGGCGTGGTCGATTTCTACCAGACAGCTACCGCTGCAGGTATCAAGCCGGTCATCGGCATAGAGGCATACACAACTCCCGGAGATCGCCGCGACCGTTTGTCGCGCCGCGACGATGTGCGCCACCATATGTTGCTCTATGCCCTCAACAACGTTGGCTATCGCAACCTCATCAAGCTTGCTTCAATTGCCTACCTGGAGGGGTACTACTACAAGCCGCGGATGGATATGGAGATTCTTGCCGAGTACTCGGAAGGCATCGCGGCGACTTCAGGCTGCCTTGGCGGACATGTTCCCCAGTTGCTTGCCCCCGACGCCGACTCCGAGGAGGGGAACGCGCGTCAAACACGTGACTATCAGGGCGCCACAGCAGCGGCGGCACAATACCAAGACATCTTTGGCAAAGAGAACTATTTCATAGAACTCCAAGACCACGGCATTCCGGCCCAACGCCGCATTCTTGAAGACCTCACCAACATCGCGAAGAGTATTGGCGCCCCGTTGCTTGCAACCAACGACGTCCACTACACATCAGCCCACCAGGCTGACACCCACGATGTGTTGCTGTGTATCCAAACTGGGTCGAACAAGGCGGATGAGAAGCGGCTGAGGTTCGGATCTGATGAGTTCTACATGAAATCGGCCGCTGAAATGTATGCGTTGTTCCCTGACGACCTGTACCCGCAGGCCTGCAAGAACACTCTCTTGATTGCTGAGCGAGCCGAAGTAGAACTCGAATTTGGGAAGATCCTCCTTCCGCATTTCGATGTCCCGGCTGGCCGCACAGAGGAGACCCACCTGCGCGAGCTGGTCATGGAGGGTGCGCGTACGCGCTATCCGGATATGCCCCAGGTCACCGTGGACCGAATCAACTACGAACTCGGCGTCATTCACGATATGGGTTTCGATGCCTACTTTTTGATTGTGTGGGATCTCATTCGTTACGCCAACGAGGCCGGAATTCGTACGGGGCCGGGACGCGGATCGGCAGCCGGGTCGATCGTTGCGTACTGTCTTGGCATCACGAAAATCGACCCGATCGAGTTTGGGCTGATCTTTGAACGGTTTCTCAACCCCGGCCGTCGCTCCATGCCAGACATCGACATGGATTTTGACGAGCGCTACCGGGCCGATGTGATCCGGTATAGCGCAGAGAAATACGGATCTGACCACGTCGCGCAAATTGTCACGTTCTCGACAATGAAGGGGCGCCAATCGCTTCGTGATGCTGCCCGCGTTCTTGGTCATTCTTACGGGCTGGGCGACAGGCTCGCCAAGGCAATGCCCCCTGCCATCCTTGGCCGAGATGCGTCTCTTGCGGATTGTTTGGAGCCTCCGGGACCCGATTCCTCATCAGATGAGCGTGATCATTACACGGCTGCTGCCGGGCTTCGTGAGCTGTACGAAGCCGACCCCGACGCCCGTGAGGTTGTCGAGGCCGCCCGGGGTATTGAAGGTCTTCGTCGCCAAGATGGGATACACGCTGCTGCAGTCGTCATCTCGCCAGTTCCGTTGACTGACATTGTGCCGATCCAGAGGAAAGGCGAAGACGCAGAAGTCGTCACTCAGTACGAAATGGGTGCCGTGGAGGCGCTCGGCCTTCTCAAGATGGATTTTCTCGGTCTCCGCACTCTGGCCACCATCGAACGCGCCCTCGAACAAATCGAACGAACCACCGGCGAACGGATCGACATCGACAATGTCCCGCTCGACGAACCGTTGGTGTACGAAATGCTTCAGAGGGGCGAATCGCTCGGGGTGTTCCAGTTCGAGGGGGGACCGATGCGGGCCCTGATGAGGAACCTAGGCCCGGAGGAGTTCGAGCACCTCATCACGTTGAATGCGCTTTATCGTCCAGGGCCGCTCGGAGCGGGTGCACACCTCGAGTACGCCGACAGGAAGAACGGCCGGAAGGAAGTCACCTACCTCCATCCGCTTCTCGAAGACGTGATGAAAGGCACATTCGGAGTCATGGCATACCAGGAACAGGTGATGCAAACAGCCCAAATTATGGCTGGCTTCTCGATGGCCGAAGCAGACATGCTGCGCAAGGCCATGGGCAAAAAGATCCGCTCCGTCATGAAAGAGCAGGAGGACAAGTTCATCGCGGGTTGTGTCGCCAACGGCCACGGAGAGAAGGTTGGCCACGAGATCTTCACGGTCATGGAGCACTTCGCCGGATATGGGTTCAACAAGTCTCATTCAGCGCCATACGCCCTCATTGCCTACCAAACAGCGTGGCTCAAGGCGCGTCATCCGACCGAGTACATGGCGGCATTGCTGACGTCTGTCAAGAACGACAAAGACAAGACCGCGGTGTATCTCTACGAGTGCCGGCGGATGGGGATCTCGGTGACAGTCCCCGATGTCAATCGGTCCGAGGTGGAGTTCGTCGCCTCTGGCGGCGACATCATCTTCGGGCTGGCTGCCGTGCGCAACGTTGGGGACGGTGTCGTAACGTTGATTTCACAGGAGCGCGAGAAGAACGGCGCATACAACGACTTCCATGACTTTCTCGCTCGGGTCGACACCGCGGTCCTCAACAAGCGGGTGCTGGATTCGTTGATAAAGTCCGGTGCGTTCGATTCACTTGGCCACGCCCGCCGCAGCCTTTTTGAGAAGTATCCAGACATGATGGCCGCGGCTGTGATACGTCGCCGCAACGAGGACATGGGCCAGTTCAGTCTGTTTGGTGGCGAGACGACCGGTGTTGTAGAAGAGCGAGTTGAGATCGGGGACGCCGAGTGGCCAAAACGCATGCGTCTCGGCTTCGAGAAGGAAATGCTTGGCCTCTACGTCTCTGACCATCCGCTCCTCGGCATCGAGAGGGCGCTTGCCCGTATGTGCTCGACGGATCTCGCCGGTCTCTGGGACAAGGCCGACAAGTCACAGGCAACTGTGTCGGGCATTGTCGGGAGTGTCACCACGAAGTACACCAAGGCCGGGACCCCGATGTATTTCTTTGCGCTCGAAGACCTTCAGGGGAGTGTTGAAGTTGTGTGTTTCCCTAAGACGGTGGCAGAGTTCGGCGGTCTGATTCGCGAAGATGCAATCATTGTGATTACAGGAAGGGTCGATCACCGAGGAGACGACGTGAAGTTCATCGGCCAGAATATAAAGGAACCAGACCTGTCCGAAGACCACGCGGTTCGTTTGCGAATTCCGGCATCCGCGTTGTCGCGCAACATGGTCGACCTCCTCCGTGGAGCGTTGTCGAACCATCCAGGCTCGGTGCCGGTGTTTCTCCACATGACTGCTGACGAGGGCGAGCGGGTGCTGCGACTCGGTGACGATCATTGTGTTGAGCCGCGTTCTGCGCTGTTTGCAGAACTCCGCGAACTGCTTGGCCCGAGCGTTGTAGTTTGACCACCGGTAACACATAAAACACCGGCCGGGTGGGTAACCTCGCTGGACAAGAGATGAGGAGCATCACATGGCTGAACTTGACGTAGGCGCCTTTTTGGTGCGGTTTGAAGAACGAGCCAGGGCTGTGAAAGATCGCGGGATACCTCCAATCGAAGGCGATGCCAGGCGGACCTTCATTGACCGCATGAAGCTGGACTACATGGACTACGCGCTTGTCGGCGCCGCGAAATGGACGCTCGAAGACGAACACCTGGTGTTACGTATACCGCTGGGTGAGTCGTAGCAGTTCGTTAGATTCGTTCGGCTTCGGGCTCGGCGACACCGGCCGCGGCGCGTCTAGCCTCAGCGCGCCGTTCACCGTCGAGCCTGGCTAGGTCGTAGTCGGTGTAATCAACGTAGCTCATGGCGTCGGCAATGAGCTTGTGCCCAGCCTGGGTCTTGATCAGCGTGTGCATTGTCTGACAAACGCGTCGGTAGTCGGGGTGGCCACCTGCAGCCGTGCGAAGTTCAAGCAGATGAAACGCCTCTCTTGCATTCATCTGTAAGAAGAAGCGAATCTTGTATGCAAAGGGCACAACGTACTGGCCAACGTCTTTGCCGTACGCATCCGTCACGTCGGCGTACAACGCTGCGGTACGTTCCATTGCGCCCTGCCACGATTCGACGGCTCCGATGTCGTTGATCGATTGAGGGGTAACGAACCCATGGTCGGGCGTGAGTCTCTGCCAGTCGAGTGTCAACAATCGGTGGCGTTGCAGGTCGCGGAAGATGCCGTAGTCACACAGGATGTCGAATCGGTAGTCGGTGCGCTCGAAGCCGCGCCCTGGTTTGTGACGCCGATTCGTTCGGTCTCCAACGCTCGCTGCGATGAGCGCTGCCCGTTTATCTGGCGGCAATGCGCGTACATAGTCGAGGATCTGATCGTCGGGCTGTGATGCATAACGGTACAGAACTGCTGCAGCGACTTTGGTTTCTGCGTCAGGGTCGAAGTCGACGAGTGTTACTTCGGGTCGGTCTGTGGATGGCGGGATCTCGCTGGCGTGGGTCTCGAGATCCTCGGCAACTGTGCGGAAATACTGTGACCATGCCCCGCCCCTTTCGGGGATATCGACCCGTTTCATAAACGAGGGGATCATCTTGCGGAGCTCTGTGAGCATGAGATCGCCGTAGTCACGCACCTCGGCAAGTGGGTGGGCTCTCATCCGTAACAGCAGCGCCTCGTATGCCTGACCCGATGCAAATATCCCAACGTTTGATAGCGCCGATGCCGGCAGAAGTCCCCTTGCGTCGTCGCAGGCTTTGGCTCGAATAGTCGATCTCCAGACAAAGTTGGAGTCCTCCGGCGCTTTTGGATACAGCTTTTCGTAGTAAGCAACGAGACGTGACACAACATCGCTGTACGTGCGGAACAGCGATTCCATGGTCTCGCGATAGGTGTTTGCAAGCGAGCCGGCAGCTACTTCGGGGGGCGTCATGTAGCGGTAGCGGTAGCCGAGCCGCTTGTCGTAGAAGATGTAGCGGGTTGACTGTTCGAGATACGAGGCTAGCCGACCACGTTCGAGCACCTTGGTCAACACGTTCGACGCTTGCTCGCACGCTAGGTGTGCGCCACCGAGTTGTGCCACCGAGTCGTCACCGTACTCGGAGAATATCCGTTGGTAGAGTCCTTCGGCCCTCGTGCGGGCGGCGTCGGTCTCTCCGCTGTCGGCTGAGAGTTGTGCACCCATGTCCTCTTTCGAGTAGAACTCGTCGAGAAACAGACGTCTGATGGACTTGGGGGAGCGGCTGTATCTGGCGAACAGTGCGCCCTTGACAACCTCGGGAAGGTTGATCAGACCGAACACCGGCTTGTCAAGGTTTGTGAAGAACCGATTGAGGATCTCAGCCTCTTCGTCAGTGAAGCTCTCGATGGTGAATTCGGGCATGGATCCTTCGCCGATGATTCGGAATCACAACAGTGTTGTTCACGGTAGCGCGTCGAGCAATCCATGCGCAAGACACGACGTCCGCTAGCCTGCAAGACGTGAAATACGTGCTGCAAGTGTTCCGTGCCGTTGTGTTCCTGGCCATGATCGGAGTCGCGTTCATCCCCGTGTTGAGCCTCGCCGATCTCACCGGTGGAGGCACAGGTCTCGGTCTGTGTTCCTCCGGTCTGGCGTGGTGCGACAATTCCTACTTCGTCGGCCCCGAGATCCTTGCGGCCTTGGTGGCCGTGCTTGCAGGGCTGCTTGCGCTCTTCCACTACGCGGGCAAGGGCATCTGGTGGATCGAACGTCGCCAACAAGACGATCTCCGCAGACGTGGCCTGCTGTAACGCGGTCCACTGGACAGTCGCATGCACTCCGTGAGGGTGGGGTGGGGTGTTCGGGGGTTTGTGATGGTTGCGGTGCTGGCCCTGGTGGCCGCGGCGTGCCAGACGACCGCCGGTTCCCCGACGGTGTCATCTACTACGACGACCCTTGCACCATTCTTATCCGCCTTCGACGCCGGGCAACTTCCTGATGGCACGGACGTTGAACTCGTTGGTGTTGTGGTTGTCGAGAACGGTATCACGAAGTTTGCGAACCTATTTCTCGATCTTCCGCTGGGCGGCTACGGAGCGACGATAGCCCTTTATGGTGTTGACGCTGATCGGTTGGATATGTTCAGGTATCCGGTCGTTTCCACGTTGTGGTCGGACCACTACCGGGTTTCGGGGACTATTCGCGGTGGAGCTCTGTATGCGGATAACTTGGAGTTTGTGAGGGTTCACGGATCTCGGCAGATGATCCGGGACTGCGAGGCCGCTGTTGAGCATCCTGACGACCTGGGAACATGCACAGAAGTATTTTTCGAGTACTACCGAGACTATTCGGTTGACTACCTTGACGATCGGGACGGGTAGATCACGGACCGTCGGTCCTGGAGTTGTCTGGCTGTGAGCGGCGTAGTTGGGGCTGGCCTCGTTCCGGTCCCGTTGTATGCTGGGCGGGATGCAGTCACACGGACTCTCCGATGAAATCTCCTTCCCGAAGGAACCGTTGCGCGAGCGGTTTCCGCGCTACCTGAAGACGTACGGGGTGCTCATCGTTGCTTCTGTTGCGATCGGGTCGTTGTTTGGTCTGCTCACCGATGCGGGTGTCGTGCGCGGGGTTGGCGGAACGTTGGCGTTTGTCGGTCTCGGTGCGGTGGGAGGTGGCGGGTTCTTTGGTGGTGGTTACGACTCGATAGGAAAGGGCACTACCGGGTTCCTGTTCGGAGGACGCTCCGAGGTGCGCCCCGAGGACGAAGGAACGCATCTGGCGGATCGTCTTCGTGAGGGTCTACGACCCGAGGCGAACCCAACCGCCTTCTGGGCGGTCATCGGCGGTTTCGGGCTGATCGCTGTGGGGGTCGGCATCCTCAGCGCGTTCGTGTCCTAGCGGCCCCGATGCCGACGAGTAGAACTTTCAGCGACTTCCAGATACACCGCTAGTGCAGGCGGCGGCTTGTCGACCAGAGAGATCCTGCAATGACGACCGCGATTCCCGCTGCGAGCACCCACATGCCGGCTCCGATGGAGGCTGTGTGACCACGCAGTTGCAGCACGTCTATGGCTTTTACCGCGTCTATGTACTTTGCCACCATCAACAGCGCCGCACTAGCAGCTAGCACCATCGACATGACGGTGCCGCTCGGCGTGAAACCTTCTGCGATCTGTCCGGCGACTGCAAAGACTGCGATTATCGCGGTGAGAACAACTGCCGGCCATGCGTCGGCGACGATCATTGACCAGTTGTCACTTGTTGGCGATTGCACCGCGTCCAACGGCAACGACGCCGCGGCGACGATGGCGCCAGCAAGAACGAGGATCCGGGAAGGATGCATGGCCTGCAATGTAGCCGGTAGCCCTACAACGGCGGAAGCCCACCGACGGACTGCAGCGCAGCGGTGTCATCATCGGGGTGAGCGATGACCCGATGAGCAGCGCCACATGTTGCGCATTGGTACTCAATGGTGTCGGCGCCATTCGATCGTCCAAGACCTACCGGGTGCATGATGCCGCCACATTGTGCGGCTCTATCTCCCGGAACGTTGTCGACGTGGAGCGACACAAGGCACCTATGGCAGTGGTCTCTGACAGGCACCCCACCCTTGGGAACCGCCGCCCCGCACGACAGGCACTCAAACTCCTCGTCGCGTGTAATTGGGTTGCGCCGCTTGCGTGACGCCGCTGCGCGGCCCGCCGCCAGTCGTAAGAGCCGTTTTGCGGGCCATCGCTCTGCGTCAGACGCAAGGTCAATGCCCAGGGCGCGGGCATCGACCACGATTGCCGTCTTGATTTGGTTGACGTCCGGTGAGGTCTCGATCGCTGCGGCGATCCGTTTCAGTGTGGTCCGACTGTGCTTGGCATCAGCCACAAGTTCTTGCACTGCCATGCCGGCCACGTCAGGATGGTCAGACGAGCGTGATCGTGCCATTATTGATGTTTGCGATCTTTACCAGGGATTCGACGGTCCAGTTGTGTGCCTCAAGTCGCCTGCGGCCCTCGGTGTACGTCTTCTCGATGACGAAGATAAATGTGACGACTTTGCAGTTGGCCTCTTCAACGATCTCACCGAGTGCTTCCGCAGTGCGGCCACCGGCGAGGAAGTCGTCAACTATTGCAACGCGAAGACCAGGTGAGAGAAGGTGGCGTGCGACCTCCACTCGGTACTCGACACCCTTGGTGGGCGAAACGACTTCGCGCCCGAAGGTGTATCGGTTCCCGGGTCCGACGTACTTCTTGGCATACACGCACGGGATATCCGTCAAGAAGGAAGTGGCTAGTGCTGGGGGAATGCCGGACGCCTCAGCCGTGAGAATGAGGTCGACGGATCGATCGGCGAGCAAGTCGGCGATTTGGCGGCCCGTCTGTTTCATGACGATCGGGTCGACCTGGTGGTTGAGGAAATCGTCGACCTTGATCAGGTCGCCTTCGACCCGGGCGCGGGAGGCGACTATTTCGGCGATGTCCACGGCCCTGAGTGTAGAGGGTAGAGTCGCCCTTATGACGCGTCTGCCGCTAGATCCACCGCCGACTGCACAAGAACGCCGTAATGCTCGTACGATCTTCCGTCGCATAAAGAAGATCTATCCGGTGGCAGCGACGGCCCTTGCTTATGAGAACGCCTGGCAACTTCTGGTTGCGACTGTCTTGTCAGCCCAAACCACCGACGAGGCGGTCAACAAGGTTTGTTTTGAGTTGTTCGAGCGGTGGCCCACGGCCGATGACCTTGCGCAGGCGTCGCTCGATGCCGTCGAGCAGGTCGTGTACTCAACTGGCTACTACCGTCAGAAGGCGAAGTCGATTGTGTCGCTTGCCGCAGATGTGGTCGACAAGTTCAATGGCGAGGTCCCCGACGACCTCGATGCACTCGTAACGCTGCGTGGCGTCGGTCGTAAAACTGCAAGTGTGGTTCTCGCCGAAGTCTGGGATCGCCCGGCAATCGCAGTCGACACGCATGTGAAGCGCGTGGCGAACCGCGTTGGCATAACTACATACTCGGACCCTGAGATGATCGAGTTTCACCTCAAGGCATTGTTTCTCAAAAGCGACTGGTCGGGCGTGTCGATGCGTATGATCCAGTTCGGTCGCGACGTCTGCGATGCGAAGCGGCCTCGCTGCTGGGAGTGTCCGCTTGCGGATCGATGCTCTTACGAATCTAAGGCTCTCGCCCCGGCGTGACCCGACCATGGCACAAGACCGAATTCGACAGCGCAATATCGCGCCTTGCATGGCCTGCCTTGGGTGCCCTTGCCGCTGACCCGTTGATCAGCCTTGTTGATACGGCGTTTGTTGGCCGCATCGGTACCCCCGAGCTTGCCGCACTCGGGGTTGCGACCGCGGTGTTTCTTGTTGCATTCACACTGTTCAACTTTCTGGCGTATGGCACCACTCCGCTCATCGCTGGCGCGCTTGGCCGTGGGGAACGCGAAGAAGCCGCGGCTTTTGGTGGTCAGGCCGTAGTGGTTGCGGTGGTGTTCGGCGTTGTCGGAGCCGTTGGTCTGCGTGCGTTTGCGCCGTCAATTACCGATCTTATCGGGGGTGGCGGTGAGACGGCGGCCCTCGCAACGCAGTATGTGACGATCCGGGCTCTCGCGCTGCCCGCCATGCTGGTAGTCACCGCTGGTCACGGCGTGTTTCGTGGATTTGGCGACACCCGAACGCCGTTGTGGATCACTGTCGCGTTCAATGTCATAAACCTCATCCTCGACCCGCTGCTGATATTCGGTGCTGGGTGGGGTCTCGGCGGTGCCGCAGTCGCCACGGTTGTTGCGCAATATGTCGGAGCTGGCCTATTCCTTGTGTTCCTCGTGAAGCAGCGAGACGACGGGACGCTCGTCGACTTCACCCGCCCAGCCTGGCAGTCGGTCAAGGCATTTCTGTCAGTCGGTGGAGCGATTGTCGTGCGGACGACCTCGCTTCTGATCGCCTTCACAGTTGCAACGGCTGTCGCTGCACGCGTCTCACCGGTTGCAGTAGCGGGCAACCAAGTCATCGGCCAGATATGGTTCTTCCTCGGTTTTGCGGTCGACGCACTGGCCATTGCGGCGCAGACACTCATCGCCAAAGTGCGTGCAGAGGTCGGTATTCGCTCTGCAAGGGTGCTCACCTTTCGGCTGCTATGGATGGGATTCGTGACCGGCGTTTCGTTTTCGCTGCTGCTGATCGCGCTGCGTCCGTGGATCGCGAGATGGTTCACGCAGTCACCGGCTGTACTTCTCGAGGTCGATGCAACCTACCCGGTGCTGATATGGCTCATGCCGATCGGCGCAATGGTGTTTGTGTGGGACGGCATTGCGATCGGTTTCACGTCTGTGCGGTTCATTGCAGGCGCAATGGCCGTTTCGATGGCTATTGCGGTGGCGGTTCTTGGCCAGGTGGAACCACGGGGCTGGGGTCTTCGTGGGGTGTGGTGGGGGATTGCGGCGCTGGTTGTTGCTCGGGCGGCGGCGTTTGTGGTGTGGCACGCTGTTGGGCCGCTCCGCGAACAAGATCCAGTCCCCGGGTCTCGGGGAGTGAATACACGAGAAACATAGCAATGACGAGTCCGGCGCCGAGCAGGGAGATCGTCGAAGCCATTCCGTATCGTTCGATTGTTACTCGGCCAATTACGAAGCCGAATATCGAGCCGACAATCGCGATGTTTGTCAGCCACCCTGAAGCCGACGCCCGCACCCGCGTCGGAAACAACTCAGCTCGGTGAGCGGCGAACGAAGGTGCCAGCATCGACATGCCGAACGTTGCGAGGAAGATCGCTGGCGCCAACAGCCACCCGGACGTCACTGTATAGAACGCGATGCCACCAATGAGACCAAACAGCAGGGCGACGATCGTTGTCGGCCGGCGTCCTATGTTGTCCGACGCTCTCCCACCAAAAAATAGCCCCGACATACCACCGCCAGAGAACACGATGATGAGAAACAACGCCGGGCGCGTGTCCCAGCTCAGAGTGCCGATCAGTCGCTCAAGAGCGAAGTCAAACGCGGGGGACGCAAAGGCGCCAACGAAGAAGCTGATGCCAGCAAGAGGCCAGAAATGTCTACTCAGACCAGCCTTTAGCGCCTGCGAGAACGTTACCTTGGTGGAGTACTGCACATACGCCCGGCTTTCTGACAGATACCGATTGAGTATCGGAAAAACCAGCAGAGAAAGCGCCGAGATACCGAATAACACCCGGTATCCGTCAAGAGAGCCATCAGCGATTGGGAGTGCCCATAGTGCCAGACCGGTGCCGAGGCCGCCAAGCACGCTGTAGATTCCCAGCCCGTACCCGCGCAGCGCCGGTGACAACTCCTCGGCAACGATGACAATGGCCAGACCGGCAACCGCAACGATGCCGATCCGCGCAATGCTCTGACCTACAACGTACGCCGCTACTCCCGGGACCATCGCGGTTATGAGGTTGCCGGCCGGCAGCAACAAGAACGCCATTAGAAGCGGGCGGCGCCGACCTTTCGTATCGGCCTGGAGGGCGAAAACGAGGCCAAACAGCGATGCGGCACGCACGACAGCGAACACTGCTGACATGTCTCCTTCGGTCATCCCCAGAGACTTTCGTGCGAATGGGAGAGTGTTCGCCATGAGCGATCCGCCGAAGCCGGTTGAGAATGCCACGAGGCCCATGAGAAACAGCACCCGGCGGTCGCGCAGCGTGAAGCGGGGACGGCGTTGTGACGGGTTGGCAGTCATGGGTTCCTGTCGATGAGCGGCGATCAGTGACAAGAGGTTAGTGGTTCACCGGCGTCGCGGGTGTGCAGGTATTGTCTTACCGAGCTGGCGCTGGGAACATGAGAGCGCCGCAATGCGTTGATTGCCTGACGTGACCCTACCGGCAGGAGCGAAGTGGACCCCCTAAATCTGATCGCGGCGTTCGGCTGGGGCGCGTTGTCGTTTCTCTCACCGTGTGTTCTGCCACTCGTCCCCGGCTATCTGTCTTTGATGAGCGGCTATTCGCTCCAGGAGATATCCGACGGTACTGCCTCATCAAGACGGGTCACCAAACGAACAGCTCTATTCGTGCTCGGCTTCTCGATTGTTTTTATGGCTACCGGCGCAGCCGCCACCAAAGTCGCACGTTTCATTCTCGAATCGCGTTCGACGTTTGAGACGGTCGCGGGATGGTTCATCCTTCTGATGGGTCTATTCATTGCGTTCACCGCGGTGTGGCAGCCCTCCTTCACCTTGCCGATGTTGAAGGAACGTCGATTTGAAATGCGGACGGACCGACTCGGCCCCGCCGGGCCGGTGCTCATGGGTTCCGCGTTCGCCGTAGGTTGGACACCGTGTGTCGGTCCGTTTCTTGCCAGCGTGTACGCATTGACCGGTTCATCAGACACGGTCTTTGCGGGCGTGGTACTGCTTGGGTCGTACTCGCTCGGTCTCGGACTACCGTTCCTCTTTGCGGCCCTGTTCCTGCAGCGTGCGCTGGGGACGTTTTCGCGGATCAAGCCACATCTCACCAAGATCTCAGTCCTTTCCGGGCTGCTGCTTGCCGTGTTTGGAATCATCCTGCTGACGGGGAACATCGGCAAACTCTCTGGGTGGTTTAGTGACGTTCTCTTTTTCCTCAAGCTTGACTTTTTGACAGTGATCTGATCGACTGACGGCGATCTAAATGGCCTAAGTGAGCTGAACGGTCCGTGGTCGGTAGCCATCCATCTAAGGTCTGGGTCATGAAAGTAGACATCAGCCGTGAGGTCTTTCTCGAACTCGCCCGGACCTACAACGTCGTGCCTGTATCGGTAGAAATTCTTGGTGATCGCGAAACCCCTGTGTCAGTGTTCGAACGACTCGTTGGTGGTGCAGACGGATTCCTGCTCGAGTCCGTGGAGGGCGGCGAACGATGGGCGCGGTGGTCGTTTGTCGGGTGGAACCCAGAGTTCACGTTGACGTCGATCGGTGGCGTGACGACAGCGGACGGCCCAGGTGCGACCGTCGAAGGCTCAGCTTTCGCCGACGCGGACCCACTCAGCGCGTTGGAACTGGCGACCGAGGCGTATCGGACACCCCCCGGGGAACTCCTCGGGTGGGGAGATGAAATCCCGCCGTTGTTTGCGGGCGCGGTGGGATACCTTGCGTACGACATCGTGCGATACATTGAACACCTTCCGAACCGTCCGCCGGACGACCGAGGACTCCCAGAACTCATGTTTCAGTTTGTCGGATCGATGGCGATCGTCGACCGGTTCCGGCAAACGATACGGCTGGTTCGTAACGTCTTTATTGACAGTGATCCAACGTCCCAGTACGACGCCGCAGTTGCGGACCTGGACACAATGGTCGATCAGCTCGGTGAGGCAGCCCCCTACCGCGTGCTGTCTCGACCGGCATTTGTTGACCAGGGCCAGCCGCGGTGCAACATCGACCAGTCAACATTCGAGGACGCGGTTCGCACCGCTACGGCGCACATTGTCAAGGGCGACGCATTCCAAATTGTGCCGTCGCTGCGACTCGAAGTCGACTTCACCGGCGACGCGTTCGATGTGTACCGAGCCTTAAGATTGCTCAACCCAAGTCCGTACCTATTTTTCTTAAGGTTCGGAGGTCTCGCGATAGCGGGGTCATCACCTGAACTGATGACCCGAACCCGCAACGGCAAGGTGTACTCGCGACCCATTGCAGGGACGCGTCCCCGAGGTGCCAGCCAGGAAGAGGACGCCGCGTTGGCGGAGGAACTCATCACCGACCCGAAAGAGCGTGCCGAACATGTCATGCTCATCGATCTCGCTCGCAACGACGTCGGTCGCGTGTCGGAGTTTGGCAGCGTAACTGTGGACGACCTGATGGTGATTGAGCGGTACAGCCACGTCATGCACCTCGTGTCCGGAGTTTCTGGAACGTTGCGCAAAGATGTGGGCCCGATCGACGTGTTGCGTGCGACCTTCCCGCACGGGACCGTCACCGGAGCGCCGAAGGTGCGCGCAATGGAAATAATCGACGAACTCGAACCGGTCGCCCGGGGACCGTACGCTGGTGCCGTTGGGTACATTGATTTCTCTGGCAACGTCGACACTGCAATTGCGTTGCGAACCCTGGTGATTGCAGACGGCAAAGCTTGGGTGCAGGCTGGTGCCGGGATTGTTGCGGACTCTGATCCGACATCCGAGTACGAAGAGTGCATGAACAAGGCAGCAGCAGCACTTGCCGCCGTCGCCGCGGCAGACAAAGTATGAGCACAGCGCCTCTCGATGACGTCGCCGGTGAGTACGCCGCCTTGCGAGGCGGGGTCGGAGTGATTGCCGACCGTTTGGAAGCAATTTGGGTGCGGGGGCCCGACGCGGTGAGCTTCCTCCAGGCAACCTTGACCCAAGATCTGACCGCGTTTTCACAGGGTGACGTCACCCGAGCGTTCCTGCTGTCACCACAAGGAAAAATCAGAACGATGTTGTGGGTGCTCGTTGGCAACGACGAAGTTGTTCTGCTCTGTGACGTCGGATCTCAGGCGACGGTCCTTGGTGACCTGACGCGCTTCAAGTTGAACACGGACGCCACGATTGACGCCGTGCTGGGACCGGTGCTTGAGGTGATCGGTCCCGACGCATCGAGCCTTGTCGGCGATCTTGGTTACGTGGTTCCCGAGTCGCGAAGGTGGGGGTTCTCATCGTCGGGGGAGATGGTTGCGAGCATCGGCCACATTCGCGTTGAGCTCGCACGGTACGTTCTTATCGGCCCGTCGACGGAAGCCGTTGTCGATGCGGGCGCAGTCTTGGTCGGCCACTCTGCGGCGGAAGCAGTTCGTATTGAAGCGGGGGAGCCTGTAATGGGCAGCGACGTTTCCGAGTCGGCCCTCGTTCACGAGGTCGGTGTACTGAACGGTTCTGTGAGTTTCACCAAGGGCTGCTATCTCGGTCAAGAAATCGTGGAGCGTATCGACTCACGCGGACGCGTTACCAAGCGGATCGTTGGTTTGGTCATGAAGTCGGGCGTAACGCCACCGTCGGGCGCAGTCGTGTTCGTCGGTGGGGAGCCGACTGGGGAGATTACGTCGGCCGCCGAGTCATTTGAACTCGATGCGCCGATCGCGCTTGCCGTGGTGCGTCACAAGGTCCCCGACGGCGCCGCGGTCCAGATCACATGGCCGGGCGGGGAGACATCAGCAACGTTGCACGAGTTGCCAATAACCACGTTCGCGGAGGACGCATCGGTTTCCGAATGACGCCTGAACTCTGATCGTTCCCTTACAGTTCTCTCACACAACGTACCGATGATTGATGTAGATGCCTTGGGAGGCAAGCGTGAGCCACGGAACCGTGCTGTTGATCGAAGATGACCCCGACATCGCGGATCTTCTTGAAATGACCTTCGAACAGGAAGGGTTCCGGCTCGTGCATTGCGACACCGGCGAAAAAGGTCTGCAACGTCTTGAGCAGCGCGACATCCGTGCGGTTCTTCTCGATGTTGGCCTCCCCGGGATCGACGGGCACGAGGTGTGTCGGCGCATCCGTTCATCGACAGACGTCCCGGTGCTGATGCTCACTGCTCGCGACGGAGAGATCGACACCGTTGTGGGCCTTGAGATAGGCGCGGACGACTACATCACGAAACCTTTCTCACCTCGCGAGGTCGTTGCGAGGGTCAAAGCGGTGCTGCGCCGGTCAGAGGAGAAAGTCGCCGCGCCTGAGACCGTCGAGGTGGACGGTTGGCGTTTTGACTCAGGGCGTCGTGACGTCACTAGCCCCGACGGATCGGTCGTTCGTCCCACGGCTCGCGAGTTCGACCTTGTGTGGTACCTGGCGACTCGACCCGGGCTTGTGTTATCTCGTAGCCAGATCCTTGAGGCCGTGTGGGGGTACGACTACTTTGGAGAAACCAGGACGGTCGATGTCCACATCCGTCAGCTCCGAAAGAAGCTTGACGGCGTACCGATCGAGACAGTGTGGGGTGTCGGTTACCGGTTGGGGGCGTAGATGCGGGTTCGTCTGCTCATCGGCACTCTGGTGGTCGCGCTGCTCATGCTGGTGGTTGGGGGAGCGGCTGCTGTGAGTATCCAACGCAACGTGACCGCGGACGCTCAGGACGAGCTGTTCGAGGAGGCAAACCAGATCGCTCGGGTACTCGGACGAATCGAGACCGAGGGTCAACGACTGAGAAACGTGCAGATCCTCAACTTCGGTCAGCGACAGCTCGTAAATGCCCTCGCCACGGTCGGTAACTACGACTATCTAGAGGTAGGGATTATCACAGAGCGCGGGTTGCGGATAGCCGAGGATGACGCGGTACTACTACCTATCCTTGAGGGTCAGCTCACAGATCGAGCGGTTCAGCAGGTCGATGTCGATGGCGAACCGGTCAACGTTGCGGTTCGTATCATTGCCAACCTTGACCGCGAGATCGTCATTGCGATCGGTTCGCGTGCCGGTGTTGTCGACCGGCAGCTTTTCACACGGCCGATGGTCATTGCGACGATTGTCGGTGTTCTTGCCGCGATCTCGCTATCTCTTCTGGTGTCACAGCAGCTTGGGAAACGGATCGACGCACTGTCGGACGCAGCACAAGTGATCGCCGCCGGCGATTTTTCGGCCCGAGTAGACATCAGCGGGAGTGATGAAATTGCCGCCCTAGCGTCAGCTTTTAACGAGATGGCCGCGGGCCTGGCAGATGCCAAACGTCGCGAGCGAGACTTCCTCATGAGCGTCGGTCACGATCTACGAACACCTCTTACCACCATCCGCGGGTATGCGGAAGCGCTCGATGATGGACGCGTCGATGCGGAGCACCTGCCGAGAGTTGCATCGGTGCTCCACACTCAAACGCAGAGGTTGTCGCGTCTTATCGAAGACTTGATGCTGCTTTCACGCCTCCAAGCACAGGAATTCACCCTACGTTATGAATCCGTCGACTTGACTGCACATCTCGAAGCCGCAGTCGCCGCTCTGACCGAAAGGGCCGAGACGCTCCACATTGCAGTGAACTCAGACCTTGCGGTTGTGTCAATGGGTCAAACTGATCCCGATCGAATCAGCCAGATCGTGGGCAACCTCGTCGACAACGCTTTGCGATACACACCCGAAGGCGGAACGATCACGGTCGGGTTGGGGACAGTCACGCACGGAGGTTGTGAAATCTCGGTGTCTGACACCGGTCCGGGCATCGACGCAGACGACCTTCCGCACGTTTTCGAGCGGCTTTATGTTGCCCAGCGTTATCAGGCGCTGCGGCCCGAGGGCAGCGGTCTCGGCCTGGCGATTGTTCAACAGTTGGTGACAGCACTCGGTGGTTCGGTCTCTGTTGAGTCGGAGCTTGGTGTCGGTACGACGGTACGTGTCACGATTCCATGGACGACGTCACGAGCCTAGGTCGATGTTTAAAGACCGAGGGTCGATGTTCAAGGACCGACGGTACGTCCCCTACACTTGCCACCATGCACCGCCGCCTCATCCTGCTTGCATTTGTTGTTTTCATGGTCGTATCGAGCTGTGGCACCTCGACTGAGGGCAAGTTTGGCCAAGAACTCTTTCAGGCGACGTGCGCCAAGTGTCACAGCCGTGACTTGGGCGGCGGCATCGGACCCGCCATCGGTCCGCAGTCCAACGCTGCCACTGCACTGTCTGACGAGCAGATCGGTAACACGATCCGCATTGGGCCGGGGCGGATGCCTTCCTTCAAACAACTCAGCGGCGACCAGATCGACTCGCTCATAACGTATATCCGGTCGGTACAGGGTGGTGGCTAGTGATTCTTGATGACATCGTGGCCTCGACGAGGCGCCGAATAGCGCCGCTCCAAAAGCAACGAACAGAGCTGCGCCGCGCGGCTCTCGATGCAGAGCCGGCACGATCGCTGTCTGACGCGCTGACGTGTCTCGGACTCCAGGTGATAGCCGAGATCAAACGTCGGTCGCCGTCCGCTGGACAACTGGATGTTGACCTCGTTCCTCAGGACCTAGCGACGATTTATGTTGCAGGTGGAGCGGCAGCGATCTCGGTCCTCACCGAACCCGAATACTTCGGTGGATCCGCCGACGATCTCGTTGACGTGCGATCTGTTGTCGACGTGCCGATCCTTCGCAAGGACTTCATTGTGGATAGCGCGCAAATATATGAGGCCAAGATCCTCGGTGCCGATGCGGTGCTGCTCATCGTCGCGATACTGGACGACGAGGTACTTGGTGCGCTGCACGATGCCGCGGCGTCGGTTGGCCTCGAGGTGCTTGTCGAAGCACACTCTGAGGAAGAGGCCCTGCGGGCCGTGGCCATGGGAGCGAAAATTGTTGGCATAAACAACCGCGACCTCACCACATTCGCGACCGACCTGTCCACCGGGGAGCAGATCGTACCGATCATCCGAGATGCGTCGGTTACGGTCGGCGAGAGCGGGGTCTCCAACCTCGAGGGGGCGTCGCGGATGGCCGTTGCCGGCTTTGACGCCATCCTCGTCGGTGAGGCGCTGGTGCGTTCGGACGACCCTGCGGCGCTGATCACCACACTGGGTTCGGTGTGACTGTGTGGGTCAAGGTATGTGGCATGACGAATGTCGGTGATGTGCGCCACGCTGTTGAGGCCGGCGCAGATGCCATCGGGATCATCGTTGCAGCGTCCAGCGTGCGCCGTGTACACACCGACGAGGTTGGGCTCCTTGTCGCCGCCGCAGGTGGCGTGACGACGGTGCTCGTGTCAGCGCACCAAGCGCCGTCCGATGTCCTTCTCATTGCCGAGGATGCGGGTTTTGACTGGATACAACCACACGGTCAGCATCAGGCGGCGGTGCTCAATCTGGCAGCCGAGCGCGGGTTCGGCGTCCTTGCGCCGGTGCGCGTTACGTCAGGCGAAATCGACCTGGATCAGCTTGCAGACGACGTTACTCCGCTCCTCGATATGCACGTCGAAGGTTTCGACGGGGGGACTGGCGTTACCTTCGACTGGGCGCCCACGAAGAACATCGGCAGAGACTTCGTGTTAGCGGGTGGCCTCGGACCCCACAACGTGCAGTCTGCAATCATGACCGCAGACCCGTGGGGCGTGGATGCGGTGACGATGTTGGAGTCTGCACCGGGCATCAAGAACCCCGCTAAGGTCACCAGCTTTATACAGAAGGCGAAAGCGCTATGAGGGAATACCGGCCAGACGCAACGGGTCGCTTTGGCGACTACGGCGGCCAGTTTGCACCCGAAACTCTGATGCCGGCGTTGCAGGAACTCGAGGCTGAATTCGACCAGGCCTGGCAAGACGAGTCATTTCATGAAGAACTCGACCAGCTCTATGTCTCCTACGTCGGTCGTCCCACGCCGGTGTATTTCGCGGCCCGACTATCCAAGATGGTGGGTACGGACGTCTACCTCAAGCGCGAGGACCTTGCCCACACCGGTGCACACAAGATCAACAACACCTTGGGGCAGGCGCTCCTGGCAAAACGGATGGGGAAACCGCGCGTCGTTGCTGAGACAGGGGCCGGTCAGCACGGTGTTGCAACGGCGACCGCGTGTGCCCTGCTCGGGCTGCAGTGCGTTGTGTTCATGGGTACCAAGGACATCGACCGTCAAGCTCTCAACGTCTACCGGATGCGGCTTCTCGGCGCAGAAGTTGTTCCGGTGACGAAGGGTGCCGGGACCCTAAAGGACGCGGTATCAGAGGCGTTCCGTGACTGGGTTGCATCCGTCGAGACGACGCACTACATCATCGGTTCTGTTGTCGGCCCGCACCCATTCCCATACATCGTGCGCGAGTTCCAAAAAGTGATCGGGGAAGAGTTGCGTGAGCAGATGACGGGAGAGTCCGATTCGCTACCGAGCCCCGACGTGATAGTCGCCAGCGTCGGTGGGGGATCGAACGCAATGGGGATCTTCTACCCGTGGATAGATAAGGGGATCGACCTAGTCGGTGTCGAAGCCGCCGGCCTCGGACTCGGATCGGGAAAGCACGGCGCATCGCTCGTCGCCGGGTCTCCCGGAGTGCTGCACGGCGCTCGCACCTACATGTTGCAGGACCTCAACGGGCAAGTGATCGAGGCACACTCAATCTCCGCTGGTCTCGACTACCCAGGATCCGGTCCCGAACACGCCTACTTTCGTGACCAGGGCATCGCCCGGTACGTCGCGGTCACCGACGCCGAGGCGCTCGCCGCCTTCCGCCAATTCTCCGAGCTCGAGGGCATTATTCCGGCACTCGAATCGGCGCACGCCATTGCGTGGGTGATACGCGAGGCCGGCTCGCTTGTCGGCCAGACAGTGGTCATAAACCTGTCGGGGCGGGGGGACAAGGACGTCCAACAGGTGTTGGCGATGACCGAGGCCGGCTCGCAGTGACCGGTAAAGATCGGCTGCGAAGCCTCTTCAACAAGGCGAAGGCTGAAAACAGGGCCGTGTTCCTTCCCTATCTCACGGCTGGGCTGCCATCACCGAAAGACTCTGTTGCGATGTTTGAGGCGATGGCCGCGGCGGGTGCGGATGGCTTCGAGGTTGGCTTCCCGTACTCCGATCCTCTGATGGACGGCCCCACGATTCACGCCGCGGGGCTGCGAGCTCTCCAACAGGGCACCACGCTTGACGTCGCGTTCGACATTGTCGGGGACATCGTCGACAAAACAGGCAAACCGGTGATCGTGATGACGTATGTGAACCCGGTGCTCGCGGTCGGCGTTCAAACGTTTGTTGATCGACTCGTCGATCGTGGCGCTTGCGCGCTGATCGTGGCAGACATCGCCGTTGGCGAGACCGCCGACATCGCGGCCGCATGTGCCAAAAGGGGGATTGGCTATGTACAGTTCGTCGCGCCGACCACCGGAAGCGAACGGCTCGAGAAGGTTGTTGCTGACGATCCGGTGTTCATCTATGGAATTGCCGAACTTGGCGTTACCGGGGAGCGAAGCGAAGGTTCGCGCAATCTGAACACCCTCGCCGAGAAGGTCCGCGCTGTCTCTGCAATCCCACTCGTCTTTGGAGTTGGCATCTCAACACCGCCGCAGGCCGCGGCCGCGGCAGCCGTCGGCGACGGTGTGATCGTGGGATCGGCCTTGGTGCGGCGTGTGCTTGAGGCGTCGACCACGACCGACGCGGTGTCTCAGCTTGGCGCGGACACCGCAGAATTCGCGAAGTCGATGGTCCGCTAGCGCGACAGCCGCTGCATGGTGTGGTCTAGCGGCGGACAGCCGCTGCATCCGTAGTCCGCGGCAGGTCACGTGGCGCTCATAACGGACTAGTCATCCTGGGACACGTTGAACCATTCTCGACAAATGGGGCGGTCCGAGCGATCCTTTGCGGACGGAGTTTATCGCTAATCCCCTTCGGCGACTTCTCCTAGAACATCGTGCGGTTCGTCCTACGGTTTCGAACGCACCATACCCGGGGCGGACGGCGTTGTTCCACGCAAGGAGCGGACCTCTACGGGTCCGCTTCTTGCGTTGTACCGTTTGTTTTGTACCGGGAGGGGGACTTGAACCCCCACGGGCTTGCGCCCAACGGATTTTGAGTCCGTCGCGTCTACCGATTCCGCCACCCCGGCTTGTGGTGAGCGACAGGTTAGGCGATCTTGCATCGCGACGAGTCGTACAATGCATCGATGGAGAAGAACGAAAAGAAGCTGTTCGCCATCATGGACGAACTGGCTCAGCTCGCGCGGGCAACGGACCAGCTTGGTCACGAACTATCGATTCATGAGCATCTCCATGATGACGCAAGGCGAGATGCCCTCGTGTCCGACAACCCATTCGATCGCGAAGACGCCAGAATCACAAGGCAGGATGTCGAGCGGATGCGGCGCGAAATTCTCCGGTTAGAAAAGAGAAGCGCAAAACTCGACGCAAAAAGGGAAGAATTGCTCTCGAAACTCGATTGACAGCCGATGTACCAGGAGGGGACTGCACCGAAATAGTCCTTTAGGCCTCTTCCAATTAACACGGAGAGTGTCTATACTGTACCGAACGCTTGCTAAATACGGTCGCAGCGGTGGATAATGCCACAAATAGTAGTTACACGTGGGGTGCGATGATGGGCTTCAGTACATTCACACAGAAACGTTCAGACGAGCGCGGGTCGTCCTTGGTGGAGTTCTCCATTGTGGCTTCGCTGATGTTCATGCTCCTGTTCGGGATCATCGAGTTCGGTCTTGCGTTCCGCGATCGTCTCACCGTCACCAACGCTGTGCAGGGTTCTGCTCGCGTGGTATCGGCTCTCGGTGATGACCCGATCTCAGATTACGAGATGCTTCTGTCGCTCGAACAATCTCTTGGGATCCTTCCCGGTCAGGCAATCGGCATTGTCAAGTACGTCGATGTTTACCTCGCCGACAACGACGGGAATCCGGTGGGTTCGTGTGCTGCCGGAGGCGGAAGTCTGTGCAACCGCTACACCTGGGCGCCGAGCGGTGGGATCTGCGATTGGGTGCCATGCCCAGACGCTGCTAATGGGTACAGCTCTTGGACATGGCCACCGGTGGGGCGTGATGTCGAACTCCCCGGTCTTGACGTGATTGCGGTGCGAGTCACGTACGCTCACCAATGGGTGACCGGCGGCATCGTGCCGCTGCCGAACGTTGATTGCGACGGCACGCCTGGGTCGGGGTGTTGGGCGGACACCGCGGTGATGCGTCTCGAGCCGCAAGTGTTCCAACCGTGAGAGAGATCACACGGATTCTCCCAAAGAGGTTCCGCGGGGATGACGAGGGTGGTGCGGTCCTTGTTCTCGCTGCTGCGTCGCTGCTCGTGATGATCGGTATGGCCGGTCTGTCAGTTGACCTCGGCTGGCTGTACTTCAAGGGTGCGCAGGCACAGAACGCTGCCGAAGCAGCCGCGCTCGCTGGTGTTGTGCACATGCCGCAACCCTCAAGCAGTTCATTTGTCGGGGGCGAGGCGTGGAACACCGCGCTAGACGTTGCGTCTCGCGACGGGTTTTCAGGTGGTGTGACGCCGGCGGAGATCCCCGGACGTCCGAACCGTCTCGGTGTGACTGTCACCTCGACCGTGCCGACGTTCTTCATGCGGGTGTTTGGATTAAACAGCGTCACCATGACCCGCGACGCGATCGCGGAACAATTGCCTCCGCTCAAACTGGGATCCGACGAACCATCGCTCGGTGGTGTCGGGGAAGCGTTCTGGGTTGCCATCAACGGTGAAGAGGAATTGAAGGCGAACGGCGATCCCTTCTCAACACGCTGCAACTCATCCAACTGTGGTGGAACCCAGAACGGGGAGTACAAGAACCCGGCGTACCACTACGCCATCGAAGTGCCCACCGACCAAATCGGGCGATCTCTCACCTTGCAGGTGTACGACGGTCCGCACTGGAGCGGCAACTTCAACGATTTCATCAACAACGGCGACGCTGAAGCCACCGGTGACAGAATCGACCGCGACATTGATATCCAGTTCATACTGCATGCTCCGGACCAAACCCCAAATAATCCGCAGGACAACCCAGTCATCTCCGGTTGTACCCGGACGTTCACCGAAGCGCCGTCCGAGACATCTCCGGGTGTGCAAGCGTGGAGTTCGGTGTGCAGCTTTACTGCTGTCTCGGGCATCTACGTTCTGACCGTCGCGGTTGACGGCGACGACCGGGCAATTTCCGACTTTGCGCTTCGTGTCACCGGTTACGGCTCGGGTACTACGCCTGCCATCTACGGGCTCGGCGCCATGTCCCTCGACATGGTCGAGGCTGGAACAGCGCCGAACTTCAAGATCTTGAAACTCGAAGAGATCTACGCCGGCTCGCAGTTGATCATCTCGTTGTTCGACCCTGGCGATGTCTCGGGAGGGTTTGCGAATCTGCGGTTTGTCGGGGACGGGAGTTCGCTTGAGTGCGAGGTCCGCATCAGATCGCTAGATGGCAACACCATTTTGTCCAACTGGGGGCCAGATGACTCACCGGGTGTGGCACCGTGTTTCTTGAACACGTCGGGCCAACGGTTTAACGGTCAGTGGGTTGACTTCAAGTTCGATGTTCCCGCGGCGTGGACGTGTCCAACGGATTGTTGGATGGACATTGACTACGGATTCGCTGCCGGTGCCAACGTGACGGAGCGAACAACCTGGGTGGCCAGGGTTAACGGCGAACCGATTCACCTTATCCCATAACACCCGGTTCGTCGGGACGCGCTTGGCTATGTAGGACCGTAGAGGCGCACACCGAAGCGGTGATTAAGATTCGCTCATGCCAACGCTTGCGCTCATCGACGGACATTCGTTGGCCTACCGTGCGTTCTACGCACTTCCGGATACACTTGCGACCCCTGCCGGTCAGGTCACAAACGCCGTGTTCGGCTTTACGTCAATGCTCATCAAGCTCATTGACGAGGAGCGACCAGATGCGATTTGTGTTGCGTGGGATGTGCGCGGAGGCTCGTTTAGGAACGATCAATACCCGCAGTACAAGGCGCAGCGCCAGACACCCCCTGATCTCTTCATCCAGCAACTACCACTTATCGAAGAGGTGCTCGATTCGCTTGGGATTGCGCAGGTTAAAGCACCGGGGTACGAGGCTGACGATGTCCTCGCGACGCTAGCGACCCGCGCAATGGCGCAGGGATGGGAAGCGGTAGTCGTGACTGGCGACCGCGATGCGTTCCAACTCCCGGCGGACGGAATCCGTGTGATGTACACCCTGCGCGGCGTGTCAGACACCGCAGACGCTACCCCGCAATGGATACAGGATCGATACGGGGTGTCACCGGATCAATACCTCGACTACGCCGCGCTGCGCGGAGACAAGTCAGACAACCTGCCCGGAGTGCCGGGGGTCGGCGAAAAGACAGCCGCGAAACTCATCCAGTCCTATGGAAACCTCGAAGGGATCTACGAAAACCTCGATGACAACACGCCGAGGTTGAAACAGAACCTCCTCGAAAACAAAGACAGGGCGTTTCTCAACAGGGACCTGATGCGCCTCGTTCGCGATGTGCCTGAGGTGACGGAGCTCGTTTTGGACTCCTTCATGTTCGGGGACTTCGAGAGGGAGGTCGCGAGGCGCGTGTTCGACGGCCTCGCGTTCTTG
This sequence comes from Acidobacteriota bacterium, assembly GCA_022562055.1. Classification (NCBI taxonomy): domain Bacteria; kingdom Pseudomonadati; phylum Acidobacteriota; species Acidobacteriota bacterium. The sequence goes on from JADFQA010000008.1 coordinate 77,483, forward strand.
ACGCTGTGGGACAGGCTGATCGCCATAGAGAGCGGTACCAGCCAGGTCGACACGATCGACGTGTCGATTCATACGGCCTCAGCGAGCGAGCTGGTAGAGATGGGATCGGCCCCGATCACTGTCGCGCTGGTACGCGACGCACAAGAGATTGTGGGCCTGGCCGCGATCGGGTCGGCCAACGTCTCCTTGTCGGCGCAGGTCGTGTGCAGTTTTGTGCCGCGGGATCTGTTCTCGGAGTTCGTCAGCGGTGCTCGCGCCGGTATTGTCGGTCACGACGTCAAGGAGCTAATCCGACTGTTTCTTGATGACGGTCTCGATGTTCCTGCGGTCGTGTTCGACACGGCGCTCGCGGCGTACTTGATCAACCCCGGGCAGCGGGTACCAACCCTAGAAGTCCTCGCCGAGCGCGAACTTTCGGTAGTGCTGGACCCGCTCGACGACGACAACCAGCCGAGCCAGGGAGCATTCGACTTCGAAGGGAATGCGGGTCCCGATCTTGAGGCCGCCGGCCGAAGGGCGGTCGCGATCGCCGTGTTGTGGCCGCGTCAAGACAAGCTCATCGAGGAGCGCGGCGAGCACGAGTTGCTTGACACCATTGAACTCCCGCTCATTTCGATCCTTGCTCAGATGGAGCACGTGGGTATAAAGATCGATACCGACTTCTTGCGTACATTCGGTGACGAACTCAGAAAACGTCTCGCCGATCTTGAGGCTGAAATCCATGAGTCAGCGGGTGGCCCGTTTAACGTCAACAGCACCGCGCAGCTTCGGGAAGTGCTGTTCGATCAGCTCGGGCTCCCGGTTCTCAAGAAGACGCCAAAGGGTGTTCCGTCGACGAACGCTGCGGTCTTGCAAAAACTTGAGGAGGCGCACCCGATCATTGGCGCCCTGTTGCAGTACCGGGAACTCGAAAAACTTCGCTCCACATACGTCGATGCATTGCTTCCACTTGTTGACCCCGACGGGCGAGTGCGAGGCACGTTCAATCAGATGGCAGCGGCAACGGGCCGTCTCTCGCAGGAATCGCCGAATCTGCAGAACATCCCCATCCGGTCCGCAGAGGGTCGACGGATCAGGCAAGCGTTCGTGGCTGAGGACGGATATCAGTTCGTTGTGGCCGACTACTCGCAAATCGAACTTCGAATACTTGCCCACCTCTCCGGCGACTCGGGCATGGTGGCAGCTTTCGAATCTGGTGAGGACATCCACGCCGCAACCGCCGCACGGTTAAACGGCGTCGACCTCGCCAATGTGACGGGCGATATGCGTCGCCGAGCAAAGGCGGTCAATTTTGGCCTCCTCTACGGAATGGAGGCGTACGGTCTTGCACAGCGGCTCGAAATTTCTCGCGAAGAGGCGCAAGGCCAAATCGACGCGTACTTTGGACAGTTCCCCGAGGTGAAGAACTATCTCCAAGGCGTCGTGGCAGAAGCTTCGGCGTGTGGGTATACGACCACGATCCTCGGTCGGCGTCGGTATCTTCCGCAGCTCGCCTCGTCAAACTTTCGGGAGAGGCAGATGGGCGAGAGGATGGCCCGCAACGCACCAATCCAAGGCTCGGCGGCCGACATCATGAAAAAGGCGATGGTCGAACTCGACGCTGCCCTCACAAGCGGTGGGTACACCGCTGAGATGCTGCTCCAGATTCACGACGAGGTAGTTCTTGAAGTGTGCGACGCCGAAGTCAGCGACGTGCAAGAACTCACTGAAGCCGTTCTCAAGGACGTGGTAACGCTCGACGTGCCGCTCGACATCGACATGGTTGTTGGTCGAACACTCGCCGAGTGCAGCAAGTAGCAGGAACTTTCGTTGCACCCGCGCGGGCCTGCTGGGTTCCCCACCGGCGTTAAAACTGTTACGATGCTCCCGCTCATCGGGCCGGTCTCCCGCGCCCGAAGGAGCAATCTTGAAAACGAGGAGTTGATGACCTGGCATGGCCATCGAGAAGGACACCGAGCTCTCAGCAAAAGTTGAGACTCTTGACACAGCGGCGGAAGTCGTGACATCAGAAACGGAACATGTTGAGGACGCCACAGAGTCTGTAGAGGATCCTTCCTCTGCGACTGAAGATGGTGACGCGGCGACCGACAATCCCGTAACTGCCGAACCTGTAGAGGAGAAGGAATCCGCAACGGAAGAAGTCTCCGGGGCTAACGATTCGTCGCGGCAGGACTCTGTTTCCACGGATTCGGCCCCCACCGACAAGACCGCTGACGACGATGTCGCGCCGTCCACCGACCCCGCACCAGCGGACGCTGCTGCGACGGACGAACCGGCTGCGGCGCCACGTCGCAAGGGCGTCGGTGAGCGCCCCGCGATCATGGCGCCTCGTGATGTGGGCGACGTCGCTGATGACCTGAGCGCTGACGATTTTGCTGCGGCCGTGGAACGGACCGTGTTCGAGTTCAAGGAAGGCGACATCATCGCCGGGATCGTCGTGCGAGTAGACCCCGATGAAGCACTGGTCGACATCGGCTACAAGTCTGAGGGTGTCATACCTTCAAACGAACTTTCTATTCGCAACAACGCAAGTCCGTCGGACGTTGTATCCGTCGGTGACGAAATCGAAGCGCTTGTCCTGCAGAAGGAGGACGAGTCGGGGCGACTCGTTATGTCCAAAAAACGCGCCCAGTACGAACGCGCCTGGGGTCGTATCGAGGGCATCATGAATGCCGGCGAGGCCGTCTCCGGTCCGGTCATCGAGGTTGTCAAGGGAGGGTTGATCGTCGACATCGGGTTGCGAGGATTCCTGCCTGCATCGCTTGTGGACCTGCGTCGCGTCCGTGACTTGGCTCCGTACGTCGGCACTGAAATAGAGGCCAAAGTCATCGAACTCGACAAGAACCGCAACAACGTGGTGCTCTCTCGTCGTGCTTATCTAGAGGAAGCGCAGGCCGAACAACGTCATGCGTTCCTGGCTGGACTCAACCACGGGGACATTCGAGAGGGGGTCGTGTCGTCAGTTGTTGCATTTGGCGCGTTTGTCGACTTAGGCGGCATGGACGGTTTGGTCCATGTTTCTGAGCTTTCCTGGCGTCACGTTTCACACCCTGGCGAGGTCGTTACCGTTGGTGACAAGGTCGACGTTCGCGTGCTTGAGGTCGATCGTGAGCGGGAGCGGATCTCGCTGTCTATTCGGCAGACTAAGGAGGATCCGTGGGAAGAATTCGCCCGCAGCGCCTCCGTCGGTTCGATCGTGGACGGCAAAATCACCAAGACGGTTCCGTTTGGAGCGTTCGTCTCGGTGGGCGACGGTGTCGAAGGGCTGGTGCATGTGTCTGAAATTGCCGTCCATCACGTCGAGCGTCCCGAGATGGAACTTTCCATCGGCGCCGAAGTGAAGGTAAAGGTCACCGAGATTGATGCCGAAAGACGACGGGTGAGCCTATCCATAAAGCAGGCGCTTCCTGAATGGGAAGAGCGTTCGGCACAGTGGAAAGAGCAGCGAAGGAGCGGCGGTGGCCGACCACGACGACAGGAATTTCAGCGGGAAGACGAGGCTCCAAGCGAGCTGTCGTTCAACGCGGACTCCTCACTCGAGGCGATTCTCGCGCAACTCAAAGAGAAGGGGATCGGTCGCTCCTAGCGGTCGCCCCTCTCCGCAAGCTCTAGCCGTGTGTGGTGGGCGATTCTCACTATCAACGGTTGGGTGCAATGGTGTGGCTCGTGGAGCCGTGTTCTGCACACTAAGAAGGGTTGACTGACATGGGGAAGCGTACACTGGTACTTGTGATCGCTCTGGGACTCGCTGCTGGATCGGCGTTCTTGATCTGGCGATACCTCACCTCTGTCGAGGATGACCTCCGCGGAGACCTAGAAACTGTTGTTGTGTTACGCGCAACCGAGCGAATCGCTGCCGGCACCACTGGTGAAGAAGCAAAAGCGCTGATCGGGCAGGGTACGGCTGTCGCCGGTGACATCGCGTTTGAAGGGTCACAGATCCTCTGTCTCGGCGCTGCGAACAATTCCTCGGCCACGGTGTGTGACCAGAACCCGCGCGATCTTGACGTTGCACTCGACGGCAAACTCGCAGTTGGACCGATATCCAAGGGACAGCTCATCACGAGCGAGATGTTTGTTACTCCGGCTGAGTTGAACTCCACCTATCTGAGCGAAGCAGTTGGCGCTAATCAAGTCGCGATTGCGGTCCGTCTCGACGACGAGAGCGGGGTCGGTGGCTTCATTCGGCCAGGCGACCATGTCAACCTGCTCGCGTCAGCCGCAGTGGACATCAGCTCCCTCGTAGAGCTTTACAAGGACCCCGAGTTGCGCGAACTCATCACCGGTGTTGCACCGGATCCGAACCCGCCAACCACATTTGGTGAAGGTGAAAGTGTCGATACTGTTACGAGCTTTGTCGAGACGTTCCCAACGACCATCAATTTTACTCAGACAGTGTTGCAGGATCTCGAGGTCATCGCCGTTGGCCCTGACACGATCATTGACCCTTTGGGACTCGGCCTTGAACCGCAACTGTCCCAGGTTGTCATCCTTCTTGTCACCCCGGAACAGGCTGAGGAAATCGAGTTCTCTAAGCAGTACACCGCGGTGACTCTGACACTTTTGCCTGGCGAGGCTGCCTACAATGAATTCGAGGCACCGGGGGTTGTCATTGACGACCTGTTCGACCTCCTTGATAGAATCCAAGAGCAGATAGAGGCGTCCTTTGGCTCCTGATAATGAGCCTATCTCCGTACTGATAGTTGACGGTGACGATCGTTTTGTCGCAGACACGACGAAACTTCTCGACGGCAACAAGGTGTACGTTGCGCGCAACATGTCTGACGCGCAGCGCCGATTGCTCGAAGAGAACATCGGTGTCGCGATCGTTGGACCGTCGTTTGCGCACGAGAACGGAGTGTCTGAAACATCTGCTCTCTTCGACGTCCGACCAACACTTCCGATCGTTCTGGCGACTCAATCAATGACGACGGATCTGCTTCGGTCGGCGCTGCGCTCTGGAATCAAAGACGTTCTCGATATACCGTTGACCATTGCAAAACTTGAGGAAGCGTTCGAGACGGTCGCGCTTGCCGACAAGAGGACTGCTGGCGGACCCACGCGATCGAGCATCGGGCGCGTCGTGACGATTATGTCTCCCAAAGGCGGCGCCGGCAAGACCATGACAGCGACGAATGTTGCCCTGGCTATTGCCAAGTGGATAGGGCCGGAACGGGTCGTGATCCTCGACGCTGACTTGCAGTTTGGCGACGTTTGCATTTGTTTGCAGATTGACCCGACGCACACGATTGTCGATGTCGCTCGTGACATCGACAAGCTCGATGAACCACTTCTTGAGTCGCTGTTGGCGACACATGAGTCGGGGATGCGAGTGTTGTCCGGTCCGCTAGAGCCGTCTCTAGCCGACGAAATTTCAACACAGGTGATCGTGAAGACGATCGGCATGTTGAAGAGAATGTTCGACTACATCATCATTGACACGGCGCCGTTCCTCGATGAACCGGTGCTCTCGATCCTCGAGCGTTCAGACGATGTGCTGCTCGTTGTAGACATGGATCTTCCGTCCGTCAAAAACTCGAAGCTCGCTCTCGAAACGCTTCGACTCATCAAGTTTCCTTTCGGGAAGATCAAGCTTGTGCTCAACAGGGTGAATTCGAAGGCTCGATTGGATGTCGGCGAGCTTGAGATTTCGTTGGGGCTTAACGTGATGGCAGCAATTTCGTCGGACAAGCTCGTACCCCGTGCCGTCAACGAGGGTGTGCCCGTAGTGTCGCTGTATCCGAGGTCGAGAGTCGCGAGAGACCTTCGCGGTGTTGCCCGGCTTGTGATTTCAGAAGATCGTATCCAAGATACTGAAGATGCGCCGACGAAAGGCCGATGGTTTAGCTGACAGTCGCACCGCTTGCGGTGAGGTTGCGAGGTGGGAACTCCACGTGGAGCCCCGTAGAGGAGAACAAAAATGAGCCTTGCCGATAGGGTAAAAGCGGCAAAAGCCGACGAGGAACCGTCTGACGGTCAGCGCACCGAAATGCGCCAAGACCTGCGTCGCAAGCTTCACTACAAAGTTGTTGAAGGTCTCGGACCGACGCTTTACGACCAACACATGAGCGACGCGGAACTCAAGCTCCGCGTGATGGAAATGCTCGAGTGGGCGCTCGATCAAGAAGAGTCTGTGCCACTGTCGCGTCCTGACCGGTTGCAACTTCTGCAAGAAATCGCGGACGACGTCCTCGGTTACGGCCCGATCGACCCGTTCCTTTCTGATGCGACGATCACAGAAATCATGGTCAACGGTCCGTACCACGTGTGGGTTGAAAAGGCCGGCAAGCTGTCGCTGACCGATGTCAAGTTTGTTGACTCGAACCATCTTGAGCGCATCATTGAGAAGATTGTGGGACAAGTCGGACGGCGCATTGATGAGGCCACCCCGATGGTTGATGCTCGGTTGCCTGATGGTTCGCGGGTAAACGCAGTAATCCATCCGCTCGCAATCGGTGGTCCGTTTCTCACCATTAGAAAATTCGCCGTCGACCCGTTCACCTCTGATGACCTCATTTCGATGGGAACGTTCTCTGACCAGGTCGCGGGCTTTGTGCGCAGATGTGTGCAGGGGAGATTGAACATTATCGTGTCCGGTTCTACCGGTTCTGGTAAAACGACGTTGCTCAATGTGCTCTCAAGCTACATTCCAGATTCTGATCGGATTGTCACCATCGAGGACGCCGCCGAGCTTCGGTTAAATCAACGCCACGTTCTGTCGCTTGAGTCGCGCCCTTCCAACCTTGAGGGCAAGGGCGAGGTGTCCATTCGGGATCTGGTGCGCAACACCTTGCGTATGCGTCCTGATCGAATCATTGTCGGTGAGGTTCGTGGCGGCGAAGCCCTCGACATGTTGCAGGCCATGAACACAGGCCACGATGGCTCGTTGACGACGATCCACTCGAACGCTCCACGCGACACGCTCGCCCGCATCGAGACGATGGTGTTGATGTCCGGCATGGATCTGCCGATCCGGGCAATTCGCGAACAAGTCGCCTCGGCGATAGATCTCATCGTCCATCTGCGGAGGCTTCGAGACGGGACTCGAAGGGTGACCCACGTCACTGAGGTTGTCGGCATGGAGGGTGAGATCATCACAACGCAGGATCTCTTCCTCTTCGATTTCGGGATGGGCGTTGATGGAGAAGGCAAGTACCTGGGTCGACTGAAGGCAACCGGCATCCGCCCATCGTTCAGCGATTCGCTTGCCAACTACGGCATCCAACTCCCGGCGGACCTCTTTGCTCCCGAAGCGTTTGCGAGGCGGGAATAGTGAAGAAGCGGTTCGTCTCAGCCGGGATCGTCGTCGGCGCAGTCGTGGTATCTGCATCACCGGCGTTCGCTGCCGAGTCGGCGTCGGCGCCCACGAGGACCGCGCTGGTTGGCGCGGTGGTTGGCATTGGCCTTGCAGTCGGGCTGTTCGTATGGATTCTGTTCGGTCCAAACTCGGCCGTCGAACGAGATATTCAACGTCGACTCGCAACTTATACGGACACCAACGTCGAGACATCCATCTGGACACGGATACCGATTCTCGGGAGGTTTGCAAGATCAGCCGAGGACGCTGCAGCCTCGCGAGGCGCTACCGGAATGATCGAGACCGCGTTAGAACAGGCGGACCTTCCACTGCGCCCCGGTGAGGCGATCGTCGGCATGGTGGGGCTCAGCGCCGCCGTGGCGGCGATTGTCGCCATCCTGGCGGGTTCCCTTGTGACGGGTGTCGTTGCCGGCGCGTTTGTGCTGTTGATTGCGGTCGGTCTCGTCCGTGGCATTGCGACCAGGCAGAGGAAAAAGTTCGTCAACCAGCTGCCGGACACCCTCAACCTGATTTCGACATCGCTGCGAGCAGGGTATTCGCTGCTGCAAGCCGTGGAGGTTGTTAGTCAGGAGGCATCGGAGCCGACGGGGCGAGAATTCGCGAGGGCGATCACCGAGACCCGTCTCGGCCGTCCACCGATCGAGGCGTTGAAGGACGTTGCCATGAGGATGGAGTCGGTGGACTTTGACTGGGCGGTGCTTGCCATGAACATCCAACGTGAGGTTGGTGGCAACCTTGCCGAAGTCCTCCAGACCGCTGCCGAAACGATGGTGCAACGCAACAGATTACGTCGAGAGATGAAAGCATTGACTGCTGAGGGACGTATCTCGGCAATTGTCCTTGGTGGTATGCCGTTTGGACTCTTCTTCTTTTTGTTCGCCACCAATCGATCGTACATGCAACCGTTGATCGACTCGACTCCCGGTCGGATCGCACTGGGCAGCGCAGTGGTGTTGCTGCTTCTCGGTATTGTATGGCTCAACAAAATCGTACGGGTGGAGGTCTAATGGGTCCACTATTGCCGGCTCTGATGGCTGGACTGACGCTTGGGGCATTCGCTTTCTACGCCGGCAACGGCGTCGTGAACGCACAACGGACGTCCTCAAACCGTTTGGCGGCGCTCCGTCCGACTCGCGACGAGGCGCTTGAGACCGCGTTTTCCGAGCGGGCAGTTGCTCCGGTGGTGCAAAAGATTGGGCGATTCGTCATGCGATTCACCCCCGCAGGATGGAATGACCGTACGAACGTGCGTCTGCGGATTGCCGGTTGGTTCCCCAAGATGGACGCACCATCGTGGGCGTCGATTCGGGTCATCTCGATCATTGTCATGTCATTCTTGTTCGTGCTCATCCAAGGTTCGCTCGGATCGAAACGTCTCATGGGCGGGGCAATCATGTTGCTCATTGGCGTGCTCGGCCCGGAGGTGAGCCTCACCCGAGCAGTGAACGATCGCAAAGCATCCATCGAAAAGGACCTGCCCGACATCATCGACCTCCTGGTGATTTCGGTCGAGGCCGGGCTCGGCTTTGAATCCGCCCTCGGTCGCGTTGCACAAAACATCCCAGGCGTGCTTGCGGACGAGTTCTCGCGTATGTTGCAGGAAACGCGGGTCGGGGTGAGCCGTCACCGAGCAATGAAGGACCTCGCGGAGCGAACCGACGTTGAAGACCTCAACTCGTTCATCATGTCGATAAATCAAGCTGATGCATTTGGTGTTTCCATTGCGCGAATGTTGCGTGTCCAGGCAGAGGAGCTGCGAATTCGGCGTCGACAGCGGGCGCAGGAACGGGCGTTTGCGGCTCCGGTGAAGATGACATTTCCGCTTGTGTTGTTCATCTTCCCGAGCATATTTGTGGTGCTTCTCGGCCCCGCGGTGGTCAGCATCGTTGCCGGGTTAAATCAGTAGCCTGGATGCGAGTCCGCCGCGAGCACCTATTGGTGTTCGCCCCGTTTGCGGCGCTTGGGTGGGTAGTCACGCTCCCGTTTCGGGACAACGCGGTTCTATGGCACATCCGGGCAGGAGAGCTGCAGACGGTGAGTGCGAGCGTGCTCACGACCGACCCGTTTTCCGTCAGCCACGGCGGCATGGCATGGCGCACGCAATCATGGCTTGTTGACTTGCTGTACGCCTGGCTCGAACAGTGGGGCTCCGTGCTTGCATGGGCCCCGCTGCTTACGTTTACGGTAAGCGCGGTCACAATTCTTGCGATCGGCCTCGCATCGTGGATGGGATCCAAAAGCGTCGCTGGCGCGGGGTTGCGGATGATTGTCGGTGCTGCTGTGTTGGCACCCTTCGTTGCCGCCCGGCCGACGGTGTTTTCCTACGCACTCCTTGCGGTGCTTGTCGTGGTCCTCAAGCTTGAGCGTCTCTGGTGGATCGGTATACCGCTGCTGTGGGTCTGGGCGAGTGTCCACGGCTCATTCCCCGTAGGGCTCGGATTGATGCTGCTCACGGCAGTCACGTTGAGGAGCCGCAAGTTGGCTGTTATCACGCTGGCGAGCGCCACCACGATCGTGCTCGGTGCGCATGGTCTCGGGATATTCGAAATTATGGGTGCATTCGTTACCAACCGCGAGGCCCTGTCTGTCATACAGGAATGGCAACGGCCCGATCTGCTCAACCCATTCCTCATGCCGTTTCTGGTCGTGCTCCTTGGTCTAGCACTGGCCTTTGTACGTGGTGGTCTACGCCCCCGAGACAGTATCGTGCTTGCGCCGTTTGTGCTGTATGCCTTTGCCGCGCAGCGCAATCTGCCGTATGCCGCAATCGTCCTCCTTGCAGCATCAGCGCTGCGTCGAGGCTCTGAAGGCCGCTCGGAGCAAATCGCAGACAGCCGCCACGTTCCGGCAGCCGAGAGGAGTGTGGTCGGTGTCGCGCTCGCAGCGATCGTCGTACTTGCTGTGGTCGGCCTCATGCGCCCGGTCGAGTGGAGCATCGAGCGGTTCCCGTCAACGCAGGTAACTGATGCGCTGACCCCACAAGAGACGTTTAGTGATCTCGCGGTGGGTGGGTACTTGATCTATCGTTTCTGGCCGCTGCACCCCTCGTTTGTTGACGATCGCGCAGAACTGTTTGGCCCGAAAATTGTCGATGTTGCGTTGGCTTCAGACGGTGATGCTCGTGTGCTCGACGCCTACGACCTGCAAATGGCCATTGTGAAGCGGTTAGGCCCACTGGCAGCCGCTCTCACGGCCGACGGGTGGAACGTGAGAGCTCGAGACGAGAAATGGTTGCTGCTGGCAAGGGAAGGACCCTGAGCGGGCTCGACGGGCCACGTCCGCGTGTGTGGCTGTAAGAGTTCTCGATTCGCCGAGAAGAACATAAAGAAAGGTGGGGAGAGCATCTGCTCTCCCCACCTTTCTTTGAGTGCTTATTGGTCAGGGGGCGACGGTCCCGAGTTTGCTTCCGATGTCGGTGAACGTTGTCGAAACATTGGTACCGACGAACGTGATTGCAGCGATTGCCACAATGGCGATGAGTGCAACAAGCAGCGCGTACTCAACGAGGCTTGCGCCCTCTTCACTT